>DAOWDS010000005.1 GCA_030638895.1 Candidatus Moraniibacteriota bacterium
AGCTGGTCGCGCTTAGCGAGCGTAGATCTTTGGCGGCTAGAGATCTTTTTGATGTTCATTATTTTTTAAAGTCGGGTTATCCGCTTAGCGGGGAGCTGATCAAAGAAAGGACAGATAAAACTTTGATCGAGTATCTTGAATATCTTAAGAAATTTATTATCAAAAATTACAGTTCAAAAAATGTTTTGCAAGGACTGGGTGAGATTTTGGACGAGAGCCAAAAAAGCTGGGCGAAAGATCATCTTATTTCTGAGACGGTGGAGGGGTTGGATAGTTTAATAAAAAAGAATACTAATTGAGTAAACTATAAAAATGTTGTCATTATTCAAACAGAAAAGTTTAGAAAAGGGAAATTAAGAGGTTTGTATAATAAAAAAATATTTATGGCAAATAAAAATCTTACAAACGCAAAAAGGGCAAAAAATGACGAGTTTTATACCCAGTATAACGATATTCAGAAAGAGATTGAAGCGTATCTAGATTACAACCCTGATGTATTCCGCGACAAGGTGGTGTATTGCAATTGCGACGATCCGTTTGAGAGCAACTTCTTTCGCTATTTCGTGCTCAATTTTAACAAGCTTGGATTGAAACAGCTTATCACTACCAGTTATAAGCCCTCGCCCGTAGCCAACACGCAACTGTCGTTATTTGGCGATGATAAAACTCTCACAAAATCAAAAGGTCGTCCTAAGATAACCGCCAACAAATTTATTATCAACGAAGTGCGCGACATAGACGGCGACGGCGAGTTCAACTTAAAGGATGTTGCCATACAGTTAAGGTCGAACAAACACAACGAATGGACACCACTTGAAAAAGACGGCGATTTCAGAAGCGATGAGTCTATAACCCTGCTAAAACAATCCGACATAGTTGTAACAAATCCTCCATTCAGCCTGTTCCGCGAGTATATAAAACAACTCGTTGCTTATGATAAAAAGTTTTTGATTATTGGAACATTAAATGCGATTACCTATAAAGAAGTTTTTCCGTTACTTAAAGAGAACAAGGTTTGGTTAGGCAATAATTATAATGTTAATGGCGGTGCTATGTTTTATGAGATTCCAGAAGCTATTGCTAATTTAGATCAGGTTCGTGAAATTAAAACAAAAGAAGACGGCAAGAAAGTTTATATTACCAGAGTCCAAGGTGTTCGTTGGTTTACTAATCTAGATCATGGCAGACTCCACGAAAAATTGCCCCTAATGACGGAAGCTGATGTTGTAAAATTCAGTACTAAAAAGCCATTTGATAAATATGATAACTACGATGCGATAGAAGTTTCGTTAGTTAAAAATATCCCAAGTGATTATAGGGGTGTGATCGGTGTACCAATTAGTATTATGGATAAGTATAGCCCTGAGCAGTTTATAATTTTAGGAACAAGTGACAATGGTCTTGTTGATGATAAATTCAAAAAAACACCAGGTTTAACAAAAGAATTTGTTGATGATTATTATAAAGCTGGTGGCACAGGAGCATATAAGGGAGGTAATCCAACAGCTGGTTACTATGAAAATAACATCGCAAAGATGGTGTATAAAAGAATTTTTATTAAACATAAGAAAAAATAAATTGTCAGATACTGTGCAAGGATTATAATGATAGGTAAAGCTATGAAGGCGAATAGTGAATAAGTTATATAATTTAAAGATTAAAGAGGAGAGAATGGATAAAAAACTTAAAAAAATAGAAGTTATTGACCTGTTTAGTGGAATAGGCGGTTTGACATATGGACTAAGAAAATCTGGGCTATCAGTCTTGGCTGGTCTTGATAATGATGAATCATGTGCCTATGCGTACGAAAAAAATAATGGAGCCAAATTTATACCTGCAGATATTTCGGAATTTGATTTCAAAGAATTAAATAAAATATATTCAAAAGGAAGTGTCCGGGTGCTTGTTGGCTGTGCTCCTTGCCAACCATTTTCTTCGCATGCTTTCAAATTGCACAAAGACAAGCACGACAATAGATGGAACCTACTTGATCATTTTGTTCGAGGAATCAAAGTTATTAAACCCGATATAGTTTCTATGGAAAATGTTCGTGGGGTTACAAAAACTGATGTGTTTAAGAATTTTGTAAAAGAACTTGAAAAACTTGGGTATAAAGTACACTGGAAAGTTGTTTATGCACCGAATTATGGCGTACCACAAAATCGCAGTCGCTTGATTTTACTTGCTTCAAAACTTGGTAAAATTTCAATACCAAAAGAGACACACACAAAAGATAAATATATTACTGTGGGTGATATTATTCGTGAGTTGCCAAAAATTGACGCAGGAGAAATATCTAAACAGGATTATTTACATAAAGCTAAAAAATTAACCCCTATAAATCAGAGAAGGATTGAGCAGTCTAAACCTGGAGGGACATGGCGTGATTGGAATAAAACATTGCTTCCAAATTGTTATAAAAAGGATAGTGGGCAAACGTATACTTCTGTATACGGACGGATGATCTGGAATGGTGTGTCGCCAACAATCACGACACAATTTACGAGTTATGGCTCGGGGAGATTCGGACACCCAGAACAAAACAGAGCACTTTCAATTCGTGAGGGTGCATTGTTGCAGACCTTTCCTATTAACTATGATTTTGGAGATTTCCCAGCAATAAAAATTAGTAGGCATATTGGGAATGCGGTCCCACCACAATTAGGTTTTGTTATCGGCAAACAGATTAAAAAACATATAGAAATTTATGGAAAGTGAAAAATATACATTTAATATATCGCTAAGTGTTCTAAATCACTTGGGACGAAATTTATACAGAACTTTCCCTACTGTCATAGGTGAAGCGGTTTCTAATGCGTGGGATGCAAATGCGGAAAATGTTTGGATTAAAATTGACAGAGAAAATAATAGGTTTTGGATTAAAGACGATGGAGCCGGAATGGATTCCGAAGATTTTAAAGAAAAGTTTTTAAAAATAGGGTACTCAAAGAGGACGCTAGGAGGCATGACCTCTCCAAAACCACAATCTCGACCTTATATAGGGAATAAAGGTATAGGAAAGCTGGCTCTTTTGTCCTGTGCTGACAAGATAACTATTATCTCAAGAAAATCATCCGAGGATGATTATATTGGTGGAACTATTGACAATTCTGGGTTAAATAAAGCTATTAAGGATGACATATCCTCACATAATTACCCTCTTGACCCTGTGAACGATTCTTTATTTACGAAGATAAAAGTCGGGCATACTAACGGTACTATTATTTGTTTTGAAGGTATTAAAGAGGGTATTCATAATATTGATAATTTTTTGAAAAAAATTATAGCACTTCATTTTAGATTTTCTCTTATAGACAAAAACTTTAATATTTATCTGGACGGAGAGCTTATAACGTTTGCTTCACTTAAAAATATTGCAGAAAAAACAGAGTTTGTTTGGAATATCAATAATTGGGATAAAGACGAGTATCTCAAAAAGTACTGCAATAAAATTTATAAAACCATACCCATACAAATGTCAGACGGGATCACTGGTTTTATTGCATCCGTTGAATTTCCAAAGGATAGAAATATACACTCAACGGGCGAAAAAGTAGGGGTAGATCTGTTTGTAAACGGCCGTGTACGGGAAACGGATATTTTAAAACACATTCCGTCTGCTCAGCTCCCAGAAAACTATCTGTATGGACAAATTCATTTTAACGCATTGGATGGGGATGAGAAAGACAGATTTATTAGTAGTCGTGAAGGCGTGCTTGCTGATGATCCATTATATAAAAACTTTTTAAGTGAGTTGAAAAAGACGATTCTATCAATAATGGATCAATGGGATGACTTGCGTGATGAACGTGGCAAAGATGGGAATTTTGAAACTGCTTCTAAATTTAAGAAAGCGAAGTCGTTATACAGAGAGGTAAAAAAAGAATACTCAGGAGAGTCCGGAGAAGGGGGTGATGAATTTCTAACAGAATTAACAGATGATGCGGCTTTTAATAGCACAAGTTACATAGAATGTTTTATTTCTGAAAATCTTCTAAGAAGACATATACGCAATAATGGTGGTTTTTCGGAATGTTTAAATATTGATCTAAAAAAACAAACATGTCTACAGAGAAAGCCCGACGAACAAGATTCTTGGTGTAAGTATTGCCAAGGTCAGAAATCAAAAGAAGGACTAGAGGAGTTGAAAAAAAGCGCAAAAATGGAGATTCAGGTAAGAAGTGATGAGGATGATCTGCTTATGTATTTGGACTATCTAGATCTTGCAGAACTTATAAAAAATTCGGTTCTTAAAGAGGAGGACAAGCCATACAAACCACTTCGAAATTCTGTAATGCACACATCTCGATTAACGGAGCAAGCAAAGATAAAATTAACTTCCGTATTTGATAATGTTATTGCAACAGTCAAAAAGTTAGTTGGCGGAAATGGCGGACAAAAAACGAAAGAATAAACTTCATTTTCTTAATAAGCCACATGATATCGTCGGATAATGATAGAAATAATATAGTATTATCAATGAGAAAAACTATTATGAAAACAATTTTAAAAACCAACATCACCGTAAAAGATATTTGTGACGGGTTCGTCTATAACGAATTGGAAGGTAGGGGATTATTCGGTTTGTCTGGCAAGCTCACCATTCAGCCAGAGTATCAGCGTAATTATATTTATGCCTCCGACGGCGGAAAAAGAGAGGTATTCGTTATTGAATCAATACTCAAGGGCTACCCGATAGGCTTGATTTATTTTAATCAGGTTTCTGAAGACAATCTAGAGGTTTTGGATGGACAACAACGCATCACCAGTGTTGGACGTTTTGTGAATGACAAATTTGCTATCAAAGACGAAAACGGCATGGAGCAATATTTTGGCGGTATGGCAAAAGACAAGAAAGCTAAGATTTTGGAAACAAAATTATTGATTTACGAATGCGAAGGAACAGAAAGTGAGATAAAAGAGTGGTTTCGTACCATTAATATCGCTGGTGTACCGCTTAATAATCAGGAGCTACTCAACGCTGTTTATTCAGGGCCATTTGTGACACTTAGCAAGGAGGATTTTAGTAATAGCCAAAACTCCAATATCCAAAAATGGAGCGCGTATGTATCGGGTAGCGCTAATAGGCAAGATTTTTTGGAATGCGCGTTAGATTGGGTAAGTAAAAGCAATATTGGAGACTACATGAGTCGTCACCGCAAAGACAAAAACATTACTGAGTTAAAAACCTATTTCAATGGTGTGATTGATTGGGTATCTAGTGTTTTTATTGATGTTGAGAGTGAGATGCGCGGACTGGAGTGGGGACGGTTGTATGAGGCATACCATAAAAAATCGTACAATCCGAAAAATGTTTCGGAAGAAGTGCAAAAACTGTATGGCGATCCGTATGTCAAAAACCGCAAAGGTATTTTTGAATTTATCTTAGGAGGTTCTACTGATACGAAATTGCTTGAGGTCAGAGTTTTTGATGACGCAACCAAAAAATCAATATACAAAGAACAAACAACTAAGGCGGAAAAGAAAAAAGAATCAAACTGTCCGGATTGTGCTCTTGGGCATGAAGCCAATAAAGAAAAAATTTGGAATTTGAGCGAAATGGATTCCGACCATGTAACGGCATGGAGCAAGGGTGGCAAAACAGCATTCAAGAACTGTCAGATGTTGTGCAAAACACATAATCAAGCAAAGGGAAATCGATAAATAAAACAACTGCATTAAGTCTGAAAAAATAAAAGAAGTTAAAACTCTTCTTAATCAAGGATACCAAAAAACTAAACAATGATTAGACTAAAATTCTACTTCACACTTGTATAGAAGTGTGCAATTATGACATCGTTTGACCCTGTTTTTTATATGTGTAATAATATAAATGTGCAATTTATTGCAGTATAAAAAATTAGAGTGCAATATTTTATTTTGGGAACTGTTTTGCAAACAGTTTCTAATGTTTTCAATGCAGATAATATAACTATACAGACACAAAATTTTGTGTCCCTACAGAAACAAAAGAAACGAGTTGCAAACTCATTCCCGTATAGCGTTGGCAAGGCAGTTTAATTTTTATTTTAAATCCCTTTTTATAACCCACAGACAAAACGAAAAGAAACAAAAAGGTTCAAGTCAGAGACATCAAACCAATAGAAATTTATGAAATTTCGCTTATTTAAGCCAAAATTATGAAACCCTAAAGGATAAATTCCGTGTATTCGGGGGCTTTAGACAGTTATGGTTACAAATTGATTCCTGTAGGAAGAACGACAATACAACAATTTAGCAATTTAGCAATTTAATATATCTTTTATTCCTCCTCCACAAAAATTTCCACAACTTCCTCTTTCCCGTTTTCACCGAGGGCTTTGATTTTGTGAGTTCCTGAATTTTCTATGTTGAGAATAATTTCTTTTTCTTCTCCGAAAAATTTATTGTTAACATACCACCAGACCTCTTTTTTCGCTCGCAGAGGAATTCGCGTGTTTTCTTCCAGTAAGAAAATATCGCCGTTGTGCGGGTTGAGGATCAAACTGTCGTCTTGAAGCAGATTTTTATTTTCTTCATAATCATCTTCTTGCAAGCCGTATGCAATGTTATCGTTTTTATAAAACTCCTGAATTAGACCAAACTCAAAAGGAGTTTTTTTGTTGTATTCGGAATTGATTAGCAAATTCATCGCTTCGTTCCAAATCCTGCCTGCTCCGCTTTGTCCGGAAACTCTATCCATTGGCGTATTATTGCTGTTGCCAACCCATACGCCCACTAAGAAATCGGGAGTATAGCCGATCGTCCAGCTGTCGTGAAATTCTCTGGAAGTCCCGGTTTTTACGGCGTAGTTGTCTTGAAATAAATTCAGATTGCTGTTCATTCCGAATTGTTCTATCCCCGTTTTTCTGTCGGAAAGAACTTTATTTATAAGCTGTATATATCTTTTATCGGCAATTTTTTTGTTTTGCGAAAAATTTGTGTTTAAATTATAAGAAAAATTATTTTTATTCTTGTATATTTTGAGGGGGTTTAATTTTCCTTCAGATGGAAAAATAGTAAAATAATATGACAAGCTTAGCAGATCCATCTCTAATCCCCCAAGCGCGATTCCAAGCTGATAATTTTCTATATCCTGAACAGGATTAAACTCCAAGTCTTCAAGCAGGAAATTATAAAAATTATCCAAGCCGGCATATTCCAATACTTTTACAGTTGGAACATTTAAGCTATTAGTGAGCGCGTAATGCAAATTGACTTGTCCGCGATATTCATAATCGTAATTTTTAGGATAAAAAGCAAAACCGGTTCCGATCGTGTATTTATATTCTTTGTCATCTACTATAGTATAAGGCCTTAGTCCTTCTTCAAATCCCTTTAAATAAATAAAAGGCTTGACAGTTGAGCCGATTGGTCTTGGTTTTACGGCCATATTTATCTGATATCCGTAAGATGAAATTTTAGGATCCGGAGAGCCAATAGCTGAAAGAATTTCATTCTCCGGCAGTTTAATAACTATAATTGATCCGTTCGTTACATCTTTTTTGTTCATTGAGAGCAAATTTCTTTTTAATATTTCTCTTAAATTTTTACTAAGTTCTTTATCTATTGTAAGCGAGCAATTTTTCTCACAATCTATTTTTAAAGAATCTAATTCAAAATAGCTATCATCTCTTGTGTAATTATTAAATTTTTCTTTCTTTTCTATAATCTCTTTTTTAGTATAAGGTTTTCTTTCTTTGCAATTTTCGTTGAGTTTTTCACCTAATAGTTTTGACATCACAGTATTGTTTGCTGAAAAAGGATTATGAACAGAAGGACTGCTTAGCGCGGCTAAAAGCTGTAAATTTTGTTCCTTATCAAGCAGAGCCGGGGTTGATTCAAAATAAAGCCTGCTCGCGTTATTTATGCCTTGTATTTTATTGCCGAAATAAATTGAATTAGCATACATTTTTAAGACCTCTTCTTTATTTGCGTGTGTTTCCAGGCTTATAGCATAAATTGTTTCAGTAATTTTGTTTTTGAGACTCCTGTCTAATTCATTTTGAAGCAGAATTTTAGCAAGCTGTTGCGTTATTGTACTTGAAGCTAAGTTTTTTTTGCCGGCTATAAAATTATAAAACGCGCGCAAACTGCTTACTGGATTTATGCCGAAATGATAATAAAAATATTTATCCTCTTTTTTTATAAGAAGCCTTTCAAATTCGGAAGGAACTTTATTTGAGTATGCCGCGTAATATCCGAGATGATTAGGCTTTATAAAAATATTTTCATTATTTCTATCTTTTATAAATATAGATTGGTTGTTATTATAAGCAACCAGCAGTTCATTTTTTAATTTAAGGCTTAATAAAAAACCGCCTAAGAGCAGGGGGATGGTTATTGTTATTATAATAAGCAAGAATTTTCTTTTCATAAAAGCGATGGATTAAATATAACAATTTAACATCTATTCATCCCTATCTCTAAAAATAAATTTATCGCTTTCTTTTGCATGCGTATAAAGTTTAACAATTTCTCTTCTAACTGTGATCGGATGTGGAATTGATTTTAGCTCAAATTTATGTTCTTTAGCGGCGGTTTGAATATGAATGTTTCCAAAACCGAACATAGTAGGAAATAATCCGTGAACCCTGCTTGTTATATCCTGAATTTTTTTTAAATCCAGCTCGGAAACAACGCGATTAAAAAATCCTATTTGTTCTATATTAAGCAAGCGTTGGTTTGTTACAATCCAGATATCTAGATAATAATCTATCCAAATAAAAAAAGCCAAGATCCAGACAAAGCCATAATATATAATAGAAAAAAGAATAAAAACTTTATTATAACTATCTTCTAAAAAAGCTGTAAATACTATTGGAATAACAAAAATATAAAATATAACAGGCAAAAAAATCAGCGCCAGAAGACGCAAAGCATAGCCGAGAAGAGTTAATTTGTGTTTTCTTAAAATAAGAACAATATCTTCATTGTGGTGCTGGCCAGGAAAACTATATTTTTTTATTTTGTGTAAATTTATTGAGTCTTTTCCCATATATTATGGCTTAATTTATCAAATTAAGTTCTATATTTGATTTTTCTATAAAATCGTTCGGGTTTATACTGTCCCAGTCTATAGTAAAAAAGGTTATTATTATTGTTGCTGATATTAAAAATAAAACCGCCGCAAAAAAATAAGCGGTGTTTTTTGTTGAATCTCCCTTTACTCCATATTTTTTAAGATGGTAAAAAATAACCCATCCAAAAAGGAAAAAAAGCCCGAGAGGAATAAATACAAACGCTAAAAAGTCTATAAAAGGGAAAGACATAATGTAAAATTTTTAAATAATGATTAAATTTTTAATTTTCAAACAGTCGTATATTACATAGTCAAGACTGTTTATTTCCAATAAATTTAAGCTTGTCATCCTAAAGTTATCTCAGAACTTTTATTTGCTATATTAAATTAAACAAATACGCTCTTGTGTTTTCAATTTAATTTAGAGGTTTAAAAATTATAACAAAGTATTTTTACTATCTTCAGGACACTCAATTCCTAAATGCTTGTATGCTAATCCGGTTGCTTTTCTTCCGCGCGGAGTTCTTTCTATAAATCCAAGTTGAAGAAGGTAAGGCTCATATACATATTCAATAGTGTCTTCTTGCTCGGAAAGGCTGGCAGCCATAGTTGAAACACCGACTGGACCCCCATTGAATTTTTTGATAATAACTTCTAAAATTTTTCGATCAATATATTCCAGTCCGTAACAATCTATTTCCAGATATCCGAAAGTTTCATTTACTACATTTTCATTAATAGTTCCATTCCCCTTTACCTGGGCGAAATCACGAACTCTTTTTAATAGGCGATTAGCGATTCTAGGAGTCTGTCTTGAGCTTTGCGCTATTTTTTTAGCTCCGGCAGAGTCAGTTTTTATATTTAAAATTTTACTTGATCTTTTTATAATATATTCAATTTCTTCATTATTATAGAAGTCAAGTCGTTGAGAGATTCCAAAACGATTTAAAAGAGGTGGAGAAATAAGATCAATTCTTGTTGTAGCTCCTATAAGAGTGAATTTCGGAAGATCTAATCTTATAGTTCTTGCAGAGGGCCCTTTGCCAACAATGATATCTAGGGCATAATCTTCCATTGCTGGATATAACACTTCTTCAATTAATTTATTTAGTCTGTGAATCTCGTCAATAAACAGAATATCCCCATCTTCCATATTGGTGAGTATTGCTCCAAGGTCGCCGACTTTTTCGATTGCTGGACCTGAAGTGATTCTGATGTTTTTTCCCATCTCATTCGCAATTAAATATGACAGCGTTGTTTTTCCAAGTCCGCTTGAGCCATGAAACAATATATGCTCAATTGTCTCATCTCTTTTTTTAGAGGCTTTTATTAAAATTTCAAGATTTTTTTTTATTTTTTTCTGTCCAATAAAATCGTCAAGGCAGTTTGGTCTTAAAGATAGTTCAAAATTCGCATCCACTTCTTGTTCTTTTGAGTCCGTTATTTTCATATAAATACACTAACATTTTAACATATTAACATTTTAACATATAATTAACATTTTAAACAATAAGCAATATAAGCTATGGTTGATTCTGTAATTCTTTAGCGATTAATTAATCTTTACGCATTTTGTTAATATGTTTAAATGTTAATTATATGTTAAAATGATTTGAGCCTTGACAAGATTAAGTTTATCTGTTAAGCTACTTTGTTGGGTTAAAAGTGTTTAATAATTTGTAGACAGTTGGGGGTATTATCACAGACATGGGTAGCTTGGGTTCCTGTATTGGAATTTTCTGGTCTATTCCTCGGAAATTTCTCCACCCTTATTCTTTTAAAACTTAAGGATCTAGCTGTCTGCAAGTTGTTGAACGCTTTATTTTTTTGCCTGAAATGATATACTGGAACTAAGTTGTTTAGAAATTATCATTAATATTCTTCGAGCGAGTGGAACGAGTCGAGAAGTAATCGTCGCAATTTAACGACTAGTTCTCCACAAGGTCGAACAATATTAGGTTAGTTAAATGATATTGTATTGCTTAAATGTTTATATTCTTGTTAGTATATTAGTATGTTAAAATAACAAATCCATGTTTTCAAAAGCAAATTTAAGCAAAGAAAAAAAAATAACAATCACGATTTTTGTTATGTTTTTACTGTTAATCCTATTTCATAGATGGCAGCTTTTAACTTCAAGCGGATATTTATTTTTGGGAGACGAGAATTATAAAAGAAAAAATTATAATGAATCTTTGAAAAATTATAAATACGCAGCAGCCATTAATGGCGATAGAAGTACAATATATTTTGCTAAATTGAAAAGAGCAAAAATATTTTTTTTGTATGGATTTTTAAACGAAGCAGAAAAAGAATTAAACGAAGCAATAAAAGAAGTAAAAAATGATTTTATGGCATATGAGATTATGGGTGATGTTCATTATGCAAAAAGGAATATTTCTGATTCAATAAGTTATTATAAAAAATCTATTGAATTGAAAGATAAAGAAGAAATAAATATTAAATTGGCAAAAAGCTTTATGGCGGAAGGAAAAATCAATAAAGCTAATGATATTTTTTTAAAGCTATATTTAAAAAGCAATAATAAAAGCGAGGTTATATATTATTTAGGGCTGATTAATTTTTATGAAAATGGACTATATAATGATTACTTTCAAGAGATTGAAAAAAGCAATAATATAGATTATAAAGAAAAGGTTAATAAAATTAAAAAGCATTCAGATAATTATAGTAATATAAAAAATGAAATTTTTAATAATATTTTAATCGCCGATTTGTATAATAGAATAAATGAGCCGTATTTTGCTATTATCAAAAGCAGGTTAGTAACAGAAAAAAATCCGAATTACAGAGATGCTTGGATTGTGCTAGGCAAAGCCAATTTTATAATAGGTGATTATAAAAAAGCTTACGATCATTTTAATAAGGCCTTTGAACTTGATAGCCATAATCCCGAAATCTATTTTTGGCTAGGAAGTGTTTGCCAAAAATTAGGTAATGATTTCAAAGCTGAAGAGTTGATGAACAAGTATAAAGCATTGGTAAGTGAATTTTGAATAATGAGTTAAGAATTAGGGAAATAGATTTTCGTGAATCGTAGCACTATTTTTGCGTAACATACGATAGATTCTGAAATAAATTAAGAATAACAAAAAATTTAAAAAACTTTGCCCTATGCAAGGTTTTATTTTAATGTATTATATTTATTTATTATTTATACTTTCTAATTCTTAATTCCCAGATCTATATTTTCTTGCTAAAAATTTCTCCAGTAACTCTTCTTATCTCTTCAAGTGAAGTTATGCCTTCTAAAGCTTTTAATATCCCGTCTTCTTTCATGGAAATCATCCCATCTTCTCTAATCGCTGTTGCGATGTCTGAAGAAGATATATTTTTCAGAATGATTTTTTCTACATTTGGCGTCATATAAAACATTTCATAAATTCCAATTCGTCCAGAATAGCCGATAAAATTACACTTAGAACATCCACTGCTTCTAAAAATAACTTTTATTTCATTTGGAATTTTTATGCCGTTATTTTTTGGTATATTTGAAAGAATTTTTTTTATTTTATTCACGGTTTCTTGAGCTGGAACATATTCTTCTTTGCAGTGCTGGCAAAGCTTTCTAATAAGTCTTTGAGCAATGATAATATTAATAGCTGGAGCAATTAATGCTGGATTGACCTTTAAATGAAGCAGTCTCGGTATTGCTCCTGCCGCGTTGTTTGTGTGAAGGGTTGAAAATACTGAATGGCCGGTTAAAGCGGCTTGAATGGAAATTTCCGCTGTTTCAGGATCTCTTACTTCTCCAACCATAATAACATCAGGGTCCTGTCGTACTACTGCTTTTAATCCGTCAGCAAAACTCATTCCAGTATTTTCTCCAACCTCGGTTTGAGATATTCCTTCTACTCTATATTCCACTGGATTCTCAAGGGTTATAATTTTTATGCTCGGCTGATTTATTCTGTGGATAAAAGAGTATAAAGTGGTTGTTTTTCCGCTTCCAGTCGGTCCAGTAGTTAATATCATTCCAGTTGGCTTTATAATTTGCTCCTCTATTTTTTCAAGATAATATTGGTTTAGTCCCAGCTCGTCCAGCTTGAGTCCAGTTACACTTTCTGCTAAAATTCTTAAGACTACGCTTTCCCCAAAACTGCTTGGGAGAATAGCTGCTCGTACATTTATTTTAGTATTTTCCAAATCAATATTAAAGTGGCCGTCTTGTGGAACATCAGAAACATTTAGTTTCATTTTTGAAAGCATTTTTACTCTTGAAATTATAATTCTGTGAACTTTTTTGGGTAATTTGACAATATCTTGTAGAACTCCATCAACTCTGTATCTTAGTCTTATATAATCAAGATTAGGCTCAATGTGAACATCGCTTGAATTTGTTTTTATGGCGCCAGCCATAATTATATTAAATATTTCAGTTGTGTTTATTTCAGAAATTCTTTTTTTTAAATCAATAATATTATTTATTCCCTTTTCAAATTCAGTAAGATCTTCCTTTTTTAATAATACGCCGAGATCTTCGAATTTTTCTGTAATTGTTCCAAGATTATAACTTGCCCAAGCTTTTTTAAGGCTGTCTTGTGAAACTACAACTAAATTATAATTTATTTTTTCTTCTTTCTTTATTTTCTCAAGAAGCTTTTTTGTTTCATATTTTTCCGGATCATTTACTGCTATTTGAAATTTTTTTCCTACTTTATAGATAACGGCCAAACTAGCTTTTTTGGCATCTTTTTCCTGAATTGAGTTTACGGTTTCGGCTTCAACGGGAATCAAACTTAAATCTACATATGGCAGATTGGATTTATTTGCAATAGCCGTTGCTCTTTCCTCTTCGCTTTTGTGGTACAATCTTTTTATTGTTTCATCCTGAATTTTTTCTTTTAGTTTCCTTTTTTTGTCTTTATTGTTTATTTCAGTTATGCGTTGCATAAAATAAATTGTTAAATTGTTAAATTATTGTATTGTTATACAATATTCAATTTGACAGTTGAATAATGTTACAATGCTATCTATATATTACTAAATAAGTTCAAAGTTGGCAATACAAATTGAATTTTAAATAATGAAGCATAATTTATTTATAATCAAAATAAAAGATTCAAGCCATAAGCATTGAACCAATTTTTTTATCATTTATCATTCACCCTTTACTGTTCCATCTTTCCACTCTTTTATCTTTTTCAGTATTTCTTTTTCTCCCAGATCAATTTCAGTTTTGTCTAAAACAAAAATGATTTGATCGTCTTGCATTGTTCCTTTAAGCAGCTTTACAAGTCCGCTAATCTCCAGTTTCTCAGAGAAATTAATAATACCGTTGATTTTGCCGTTGTTTTTATATAAAAGCAGCATCATATCAAATTCAGGAGAGCTACTAGCTAGTTCGCTTACAACCAAATTAAGATTTTCAGGAGTCGTATTTGTTCTTTCAAAATCATCCATTTTTATAACAGACCAGCCTAATTTATATTGGCTGTTGTATTTTAAAGTGGACATAATTGTTCCCATAAGCTTTATAACTGATATTGATTTTGTTTTGTATAAATATCTGATAATATTTTCTTTGTTAGCTCCTTTTGCAATAAGAGAGGCAGCGGCTAAAAAGGCTTTTGGAGTAGTGTTCTTGTTTTGGAAGCTGCATGTTTTTGAAATTATTCCAGCTAGTAAGTTTGTCGCGACTTGTTCGTCAAAAAGTTTTTCGCTAAGGCTGTAAATGAGATTATATGCTATTTCTGAAGTTGATGATACTGTAACATCTACTAGATTTATTTTTCCAAAATATTCATTTGATGGATTGTTGTCAATATTAATCATAGGAGCTTCATAAAAAAGTTCAGGGTTGTCGTCGTAGACATTTCCTAGGTTTTCCAAGTCTGAAGTTCCAAGGACTATTATTAGATCATATTTAAATTTGGAAGATTCAAGCGACGCTTTTTTCTCGTCTAAATTGCCGCTTTTAGCCGTTATAAATATTTTTAATTTATTGTCTTGAACCTCGTATCTTAATTGTTGAAGCTTGTCTTTCTTAATATCTACGGAAAAGATATAATCGCGGGCGCCTTCAAGCTTGTGTGTTATTAAATTTGAAGAAGGCAAAAAAGAATATTTTTCCAAAATAGCCGTTGGGCTTACAATATCTGTTTTTTTACCCAATTTTTTTAAAGCAAGATAAAAACCCAAAGCAGCGCCTAGAGAGTCTCCATTGGGATTTTTACTAACACAAAGCAAAATTGTCTCACTTTTAGTTATTTGGTCTATGATTTGTTCTTTTGGCGATAGTCCCATTTTTTAGTAATTTAAGTTTAAATAAGATATCAACGCTAATTGGTTAATTTAACATAGTTAAAAATTATGTCAACCCTAAAAATCATTTAAACATATAAATATGCTAACAAAACGTTTAAAGATCAATTAATCGCGCATAAATTTGTTTATTTTTTGTTAGAATGTATAATAGGAGTGTAATTAAGGTTAAATCCAGGCTATGATATTTGAAGAATATAATATGTTAGCAAAAAGAATTTGCAAAGAAACCGGTTTTGTTTTGGACAAAATCATCTATAAAGGTGATTATTATAGAAAAGAAAATTTAAGAAACGTTATTTTTTCCGGAAGCTATAAAAACAGGCCATGTATTTTGAAAATATATAATGACAAGCGTTTAACCGACGAGCCATTATCGTTAAAATATTTTAATGAAAAAAATAAAAGCAAAATTTTCAATGCTCCCAAATTATATAAATATGAAATTGTTTCTGGGCGAACAGGATGGTTTATCGCAGAAAAACTGCCAGGAAAAGGAAGTTTTTTTACTCAGCCTATGGAAGATAAAAAAAGAAAAGAGTTCCTTAAAATTTATTTAGAATATAGAAAAAACTTCTCTCAAAAACCGCATAGAAAATTAATTTTACCAGAAAATTTAAGAAGTGATGAATTTTATATCTTCAGGGTTCATAGATGGCTTGAGCTGGCAGTTGTCGCTGATCAGCAAGAATATTTAGAAAATAGAAGAACGATTTTAAAATCTCGAGAATTTATTCCAATATACAGAAATAGTATTGAAATAATAAGAAAAGAATTTAAAGATAGAAAAATGGCTTGGTGC
>DAOWDS010000004.1 GCA_030638895.1 Candidatus Moraniibacteriota bacterium
ACTGCCACCATACAATATTCTGATGGATTTGGAAAGATCATTTCCAAAACTTTTCTCAATCAGAGATCGGATAAACTGATGGACCTCCTGAGCCTGATCGTCTGTGGCGGTTTTGCCGGTTCCAATGGCCCACACCGGCTCGTAGGCGATAATCAGCGTATCCAATTGGTCCGGAAGCAGCCTTTCTAACCCCTCCTTAACCTGTTTGTCAAGTACGGATAACGTTTGCCCAGCTTCCCGCTCCTGTTCGGTTTCACCCACACAAAACACCGGTTTCAGGTCGATTTGGATCGCCGCGTGGATTTTTTTGTTCACGGTCTCTTCGGTTTCGCCGAAATATTGGCGGCGCTCGGAATGGCCGATGATGCAATACTGGCAGCCCACTGATTTCAGCATGCGGGCTGATATCTCCCCCGTATATGCACCTTCATCTTCCCAATAAAGATTTTGGGCTCCCAGCGCTACCGTGCTGTTTTTAATCACCCTGGATACCGATTCAAGGGCCGTAAAAGTCGGGGCAATCATGATATCAACACCTGTGACCGCACCCACACTTTTAACCAGCTGCATTGCAGTTTCAGCAGCTTCCGGCGATGTTTTATACATTTTCCAGTTACCGGCGATCAGGGGCTTGCGATTTTCCATTGCGCGCTCCTTATTTAAAAAAATGGTTTCGGGCCTTCGCCGCGCCGTAGCGGCTACGGCCGCGCAGGCGGGTGTCGGGTGTCAGGCAACCGAGGTCAGATGTCAGATGCCGGAAACCATTGCTTAATTTCGCATTCCGCGCACTGCGTTCGGGTATTCGCGTGGCGCCAATCGCTGACACCTGACACCTTATCTGGTTTTATAACTCCGATCCGACCATGGCTGCCAGATCCACCATGCGATGTGAATAGCCGGCCTCGTTATCGTACCAGGAGAGCACCTTTACCATGTTATCGATAACATGGGTTGTTGGGGCATCAACGATCGAGGAAAATGCGGATCCATTAAAATCGATAGATACCAAAGGTGCTTCGCTGTATCCCAAAATGCCTGACAGTGACTCTTCAGAAGCCTTTTTCAAGGCCGAATTCACATCTGAAACCGTAATGCCGGTTCGCTCTATGGTGGCCACAAAATCAACAATCGAAACATTGGGGGTAGGCACACGGATGGCAAGTCCGTTAAGCTTGCCTGACAATTCCGGCAGCACCAAGGACACAGCTTTGGCCGCACCGGTGGTGGTGGGAACCATGGACAGAGCTGCTGCTCTGGCTCTGCGCAAATCTTTATGAGGTAAATCTAAAATCTTTTGATCGTTTGTATAACTGTGAACTGTAGTCATTAATCCCTTTTCAATTCCAAGATTATCATTAAGGACTTTCACGACAGGAGCTAAACAATTTGTAGTGCAAGATCCATTAGAAATAATATTATCTTCATCTTGATTATAATCACCTTCATTCACGCCGAAAACCAAAGTTTTAATGTTTCCTCCTTTGCATGGAGCGCTAACTACAACTTTTTTTGCTCCAGCTTTCAAGTGTTTTCCAGCTCCTTCTTCAGTCGTGAAAAATCCTGTACACTCCAAAACGACTTCCACTCCCAATTCTTTCCAAGGCAAAAGCTCTGGATCTCTCTGATCATATACTTTGATTTTCTTTCCGTCTATAATTATATGATTCTCGTCATAAGTCACTTCTTTTTCATATTTTCCATAGCTTGAATCATATTGTAATAAATGCGCTAAAGTTTTTGTGTCAGTCAAATCGTTCACCGCCACAAGTTCAAGATTTGGATGTTTATCTAAAATCACTTTTAGAGCAGGCCTACCAATCCGGCCAAAACCATTAATCGCTATTTTTGTCATAGTTTTTTTGTTAAAATTTAATATTGAATATTTTTATAAACTATACCCAAATAGCATCCATCTTTTTCTTGATTACCTGAAATTTTTTCACAAATATTTTCGTCTCTACTATTTACTGCTATTTGAATCACACAATTATTATAATTATTTCCAGATTTATCGCATAACTGCAAATTATTTGTAGCCACAGCAACTGTCATATAACAATTATTGATTTCAAAGTCAGGAACATTATAATCATTTTTTATTTTATCACATAAAGATATATCTTTTTTAATTTCTGCGATATCACTAATACATCTTGCCTTTTGATAATCTTCTTTTAACTCCTTGCACTCACTTTCGCTTCTATTAGCTAAGGCTAAACAATGCTTTTTGTCATCATCAATAGAATCTCTCCCAAGTAAATCTTTAGAAAATTCGTTCCATGCTCTACATCTCAAAACAACCGATGATTTATCTTTGCACCAATTATCAATGTAGTCATAACCAAGTTTTTGACAAAAACTTGCGTCTCCACTGATTTTTGCTGCTTCCTTATAACACATGGCTACGCGATCTAAATTGTCTTCTACTTTATCGCATAAAGAAGTATCCTTCATGCTTCTCAACAACCCCAAAAAACAATCATCCCTTGCCTCATTCTTTTCCCAAGTTGAATGTGGAATTTTCTCACAATCCTCAATGTTTTTTCCAATAGTAAAATTATCTTTGTTATTAATTACATTAATGCAATGGTTTTTTGTAAAACTGTTTTGAATTTGATCACATATTTGGCTTATTTCTTTATTTTCTTCTGAATTCTCTACCCTTGCTATTTTAGGAACATTAATATCA
Source organism: Candidatus Moraniibacteriota bacterium (assembly GCA_030638895.1). Lineage (GTDB taxonomy): Bacteria > Patescibacteriota > Minisyncoccia > JAHIHE01 > JAGLIN01 > DAOWDS01. Next base: position 2,690 of record DAOWDS010000004.1, read on the forward strand.
AAATTCTTATTAATATCAAAATATTGTTTATCGGTTTCTGTTTCAAAAATCATTTCAAAAGAAAAACTTTTATCGTTTTTATCATAATAATAATTTACTTTGATAAATTTGTTATTTTCTTTTAATGGCATAAGACTATTTTTATCAACCCATAAATCGCCTTTTATACTAAGAGTGTTGATTTTATAAGAATGTTCACCAAATTCTGAAAGCAACACCGCGTAAAGAGAATGTGTGATAAATTTTGAGAAAGGAATGACAAGTTCTTTTTCACCAAGATAAAATTTGAAAACTCGCTTGTCTGGAAACACACTTTTCTCTGAACTATATAAAAACAGCTTCTCAAGTTCTTCATTGTTTAAATCAAAATTTGATTTAAGAACCTCTGACAAATAGTCATTTTTTTCCTTTTGCATTGGCTTTATGGACAAATGATAATATTCACGACCTCTAATAATTTCTGTTTTAACTTCTTCAACCTTACTTACATATTTTATAAAATTAAATTCTGAAAATTGGCTTTCGCCACTAAAAAATTCGCTATGACTATCTGGGATTTGATATAATATATTATCTTCTTTTACTTCAATCCAATCCCTTAAACCAGTTAACTGGCTTGTTGTGTAATCTTTTATATAATTTTTACCATCAATAATTATTACTTCACTTATTTTGTTATCTATACCTTCATTCGTCTGATAAGAAAAAGAGTATTTTCGTTTATTTACAAAATCAATCAGTAATTCATTGGTAATTTTTTCTTCATCAAAAAATTTAATAGGATCATTATCTCCTATTTGATTTATTAATTTACTACTAGAAATAACACGAACACTATTTATATAATTTAAATTTTCCCTAATAATTTTTAACAATTCTTCATTGTTATTATTATCATTAATTTTATACAAGCAAATCTCTTCCACTTTTTGACAGCCAATATCTTCGACGTTTTCCAATTGAGCAGTTAAGGAAAATGTTTTCCCGTCAGAACTATAACCATAATAAAAAGAATCCTTAATATCTGAAGGTATATTTTTTATATATACTGGAGATAAAGAATATATCGCGCCATCGTTATCTCCAATTTTTTCTAGTCCTTGAGTTATTGGATATTTACCTTTTTCTTTTTTATAACTTTCCAATACTAAAGAAAGATTCACTAAATCAATTTTTCTTTGCATATCAGGACTCGCGGTTATAATGATACGCTGTTCGTTTTTAGAATTATCTACAAAATCATAATCATTTACCTGATTACCCTCTTTAATTGGATAAATTTTACTTGCTATTAATATTATTATACCAATCAAACAAATTACTATGACTATTTTCACTAAATTTTTATTAATTTTTATCATAGTTTCTTGTTAATTGATAAATTATTAAAATTAAAATCATTATGTATATTCTATCATTTTTTGCCCAACTAATCAATGTTTTGCTAAATCAAAATTTATGCTATAATTTTACTATTATGACGAAATCCTAAAGTTAATTTCAGGTTACAAATTACAATTTACCAATTACTAATGACAATTCATGACAGACAAACAGCTTCAAGATTTAGTTTCATATTTAATAAAAAATAAATATAGAGTGCACAGCCACAAAGAAATTGATGGCGAGATTTTGATTGATGAAATTTATGAAGGAAAAAACTTTGAACTATGTCCGCAAAGACCGTTATATTCCTTTAAAAAGTTCCTCTTGCCTCCCTGCCAAACAATGATGAAATTTAAAAACAACAAAACAATTGGAGTAAAAAATCCTGATACAAAAACAATTTTACTTGGAATACATTTTTATGACCTTAAAGCACTAACTCTTTTAAGCCAAGTATTTGAAAAAGATCCTTATTTTCAGAAGAAATTGAGGAATATGATGCTTATAGGACAAAGCCCAATTCCAGCAAAAGACGAAGATTACCAAAAATTTGAAGAAGACATTCTTGAACATCTCAAGTTTGATATCTTTTTGGAAACTAAATCAAATAATAATCAAAAATCATTTCGTATTTTTACCGGATCCGAAGATGGCCAGCGATTATTGGACAATTTTGGATATAAAGATTATGAGCATATTGAATACGCGGGTCCTGTTCCGGAAGAAGGATTAAATATTACGCAAAAAAGCCTCATAGAAAAAATTTTTAAATCAAAAGGATCAAAAATTTGGAAAGAGCTTAATAAAAAGTGCATTGATTGCGGAAAGTGTTCAATTGTCTGTCCGACCTGTTTTTGCTTTAAAATTTCAGATGAAATCAAAAAAGATAAAATTGTCAGAAAAAGAGAATGGGACTCTTGTTTTTATGAAGAATTTTCAGAAGTTTCCGGAGAACATAAATTTTTAGACTCAACCGAAGACAGAATTTACAACTGGTACGACCACAAATTCGTACGTATTCCAAAAGAATATTCCATGCCTGGATGCGTCAACTGCGGAAGATGCACAGAAGTTTGCCCTGCTGGAATTGATATTAGAAAAAATATAAAAAGGATTATTGAAGAAAATTAATTTTATAATAAAACCTGTCATTCTGTCCGCCAGCTGGCGGACAGAATGACAAAAGACGAAAAAATCTTAACAGTAAAAATAAATGAAAAATCCATATAATCCAATTGGGGCGAAAATTGTAAAAATTGAAAAGATATCGTCTATCAATAAGCTTTTTACAATAAAAATAAAAGATGAAAAAACAAGAAATGCGTTTAAGTTCCGACATGGACAGTTTTTTATTCTTTCGGTTCCGGGATTTGGTGAAGCTCCATTTGGATTTTGCTCAAGCCCGGCAATCAAAGAAACTTTTCAAGTGTCTGTTGATAAAAGAGGCTCTTTGACCTCAAAACTTTTTGAATTGAAAGTTGGAACTGATGTCGGAATTAGAGGTCCATATGGAAATGGTTTTAATCGTAAAAAAATTAAAAGCAGAGATTTAGTTCTAGTTGCTGGCGGATGTGGACTTTCCCCCCTTCGAACAATTATTCAAGATGCAAATTTAAACCCTAAAAACTTCCAGAACATTCAAGTTTTTTACGGCTGTAGAAATTCAAAACTCTTGGCATTTAAAAGTGACTACAAAAAATGGAGTAAAAATATTGAAATGAATTTAACAGTCGATACTCCTGATAAAGCTTGGAAAAATAGTGTTGGCGTGGTAACTAATTTACTCACTTCAGAAACAATCAAATCTGATTCTGTAGCAATCCTTGTTGGACCTCCTGTGATGTATAAGTTTGTGATTCAAAAACTAGTTGAACTTGGTTTAAGCAACGAAGACATCTATATCTCGCTCGAACGAAGAATGCATTGTGGAATTGGAGTTTGCCAACACTGCGCGCTTGTCGGAGGAAAATATATCTGCACAGACGGTCCCCTATTTTCTTATGCTGAAATCAAAGACACGCCAGAAGGAATTTAAGGAAAGTAAAAATTAAAAATTAAAATGGAAAAAGAAAATCTTAAAACAACAAACGATTTAAAATATAGATCTTATGGATTTAGTTTAGATGTAATTGATTTACTTGAATTGTTGCCTAAAAATTATATCTATCAAACTATTGGCAAACAATTATTAAGATCGGCAACTTCTGTTGGAGCTAATATTATTGAAGCTCAAGCAGGAAGAACAAGAAAAGACTTTGCTAATTTTTATCAAATAGTTTTAAAAAGTGCAAATGAAACAAAATATTGGCTGTCTATTTTAAAAGAAAAAATAAAAACAATAAAATATCACAACTGCTAGAAGAAGCTATAGCCATTAGTAAAATGCTCGGCGCAAGTTTAATCACACTAAAAAATAAAAGATAACTTTAAGTTTTTAGTTATTGCTTTTATATTTTAGTTTTTACTCTTTACATTTATTTATGCCAAAACCAAAAACAGCGATTATAAGTCTTACATGCTGTGAGGGATGCCAGCTTTCAATTTTAGATTTAGGAGAAAAACTTCTAGACATTGCGGATAAATTAGATTTAAGGCATTTTCGTTTGGCCTCAGGAACAAAAAGTTTTCCAGGCCCATACGACATTGCAATTGTTGAGGGGTGTCCTATAACGAAAGATAATTTCAAACGCCTCAAAGAAATAAGAAAACAATCAAAAGTGTTGATTGCTCTTGGAGCCTGCGCGCATCTTGGAGGCGTTGCTGAAATCAAAAATTATAAAGGAAACAAAGAAGAACAAATCAAATATGTCTATAAAAACATTGAGGGAATTAATAACCCCAATATCACGCCAATCAGTGATGTTGTAAAAGTTGATGCCTACGTTCCAGGATGTCCTATAAACAACGAAGAATTTTATCGAATCGTAATGGAATATGCCAAAGGAAAAACTCCTTATATCGCTCAAAGACCAGTTTGCTATGAATGCCAACTCCGAGAAAACAAATGTCTCCTTCAAGAAGGGAAGCCGTGTTTTGGACCAGTAACATTAGGAGGTTGTGATGCAGTTTGTCCTTCAAATGGTTTCATCTGCGAAGCCTGCCGAGGTCCACTTGAAGGAATGGGTATCGAGAAGCTGCAAGAGATTATGAAGGGAAAAATGAATAAAAAAGATTTGATGAAAATTGCAGAGATTTATGGAGTGAAAAAAGAGTTTGAAAAAAGTGATAAGAAATAATTTTTCTATGTATGAAAATTGATAAAATTAAAATAACAAAAAAAGACGACAGAGGCATCATATATGATTGCGATAAAGTAGGTTATATTTTTCGAAATAAAGGAACCATAAGTGCTAATCATATCCACGAAGAAGCAGAAACACTTTATCTAGTACAAGGAGAAATAGAATTAACTATTGAGAATGAAACAGAAACAGCAAAAGCACCTATTAAAGTACATATTGAGAAAAATATTTACCATAAGTTAATCGCTTTAACTGACATTGTGATTATTAGAGATTAGCTTAATTCCTAGGGTTCCATAGTCCCGCTAGGACCGTGGAACCGTCGCAAATAATATTTTGTTAAAATGTTAGTATGTTAAAATGTTAAAATGATTTTTTATGAAAATACAAATTGATCACATTGCGAAAATTGAAGGGCATGCTGGATTTGTAGGACATATTGTCAAAGGCAATGTCACAAAAGCTCAAGTTGAAGTTGAAGAAGGGGCGCGACTGATTGAGAGCCTGCTCGTCGGAAGAAGCTATGAGGATGTTCCAGTCATAACTTCCAGAATTTGCGGTCTATGTCCTGTTATTCACGGAATAACAAGCATTAAGGCACTTGAAAAAGCTTTTAATATAACTCCAACAAAAGAAACTGTCATCCTTAGAGAATTGATGCTGGCAGGACAAATAATTCAAAGCCAAGTTCTTCACATTTTTTTTCTAAACGCCACCGATTATTTCAAAAATAGAGATGGTCTTGATATTGCAAAAGAAAAGCCTGAATTTGTAACAAAGGTCTTGCAACTTCGAGATTTTGGCAACAATGTCATCAAGATTATCGGAGGAAGATCTGTTCATCCTCTTACTCCAAAAGTCGGCGGATGGCATAAAATTCCTAGCAAAGATATCGTCAATCAAATCGAAAATGAAGGTAGAAAAGTTCTTCCATATAGCAAGCTTCTCGTTAATTTCATTCTGAGTCTTGATATACCAGATTTCCAAAGAAAAACTGAATATATCGCGCACAAGCCAAAAGAGAAAAATAAATATTCATCATATTACGGCAAAATGAATTCTTCTAAAGGTTGGATCGCAAATGAAGAAAAATTCAGAAATGAAATTAAAGAACAACAATTTGAAGGAACTGTTATGAAGCTTGCAAGACGAAATGGAAAAAGTTATGCAACAGACGCGCTAGCCAGACTTCATATTAATAGAGATAATTTAAATCCAATAGCAAAAAAAGTTTTAAAGTCTACTGGGCTTAAATTTCCCTTGTACAATCCTTTTTATAATATGCTTGCCCAGACAATTGAAGTTATCCATTATGTCGAAGAATGCCTCAATCTCTCAAGCGAACTTGCAAATTCAAGCCTGAAAAATATCAATACAAACTTTGAGATCAAAAAAGGATTTGGTTCGGCGCTTCTTGAGGCTCCGAGAGGAACACTTTACCATTCTTATGATATTGATAATAAAGGCATTATAACCCAAGCAGATATTATGACACCAACTGCACAACTTTTAGTAAATTTAAACGACGACCTAAAAGAATATCTTCCTCTTATTAAAAAATATAACAAAAAAAGAAGAGAATTAGAAATTTTAAAACTTATCCATTCTTATGACCCATGTATTTCTTGTTCAACGCATTAAATTATTAATAAAATCAATATGTTATTTAATTTATTTAAGAAGAAAAAATGTAAAATTTGTGGAACTATGACAAAAGAAGAATTTTATATTGACAACAAAATATTTGGTAACGAACACTCAGAAATAACAAGTAGCAAGAGTGTAAAAAAATATTTATGTAGAGGACACTTAATTGAAGAATTCAAAAAATCATTTCTTGCGTTTCCAAAAAATATGATTGTCTTTCATCCCGAACTTGAAATGGTGTGTAAAAATCTCTATTCCTATTATACATTAAGTGACTTAAAAGCTTGTAATTTTGACAACACTATAATTAATAATTCAGAAAAGTTATTATCAAAAATCAAAGGGAAATGCTCTAGATGTGATTCTGAAGCTCAGATTCTTTATTTTTCAAAAGGAGTGCTAAAATATCATAATTACATACCACAAATTGAAAATATTAATTTTGAAGATGGCAAATTATATTGTTCAAAACATGGACTAGAATCTATTATTTCAGATTTACAAACAAATAAAAGTATATTTAACGAAGGACTTTATGCACCGTTTCGAGATTCTGGTGTTTATATTTCGACTTACTTATAATAATTTAAGTTTTTATTATGCATGATATACACGCCGCCAATCAAATGCTCAACACTGCGATTAAATATGCAAAAAAAAATAATTGCAAAAAAATCAACTCCATGACAATTGAACTTGGAAAAGTTGTTGAGCACGATGAACTTATTTTGCCTGAAAATTTGAAATACAATATTGAATTGATTTCAAAAAACACAATCGCTGAAGATTGTGGGATTATTGTTAATTTGAAAGACAACAACAAATTAAAACTTATTGAAATTGACGGAGAATAGCTCGAAATACATTTTTTATTTTAAGAGAATAAAAATCCTGTAGCTAACATAAAATCGTGATATTCCACTACGTAAAACTTCTCACGGGATTCTATCGCTTCGCTCCAGAATGACATGCAAAAAACAGGCTTTTAATAAGTCTGTTCTTTTATATCTAAATCTTCGTTGCGAGAGCGAGTTTGTAACTCGGTTCTCATATTCTGAAGCTTAGTCTTATTATACTTAAATAAGAAGAATTATGAAACTGGTTATAAACCGGTTCCCGCGAAAAATCTTACAAATTTCCAAACAAATCTATTTTCTCTTCTACTTTTTTCTGAACAGCATTACGAGCCAAAGACAAAATTTTTCTTGGATCGGTTACCATTTGTCCGCTAATGCAAAAATCGCTTATTGCGCCCATAAAAGCAACTCTGATTTCTGTATCAATATTTATATTAATTACACCGTATTCTAAGATTGCTCTTTTAATATCTTCAGACGGCGTTCCCGATCCGCCATGAAGCACGAATGGTGTTGTAACTTTTTTTCTTAATACCCTAAGCAAATCCAAATCTAAACGAGGATTTCTTTCTGGCCTATACATACCATGAATATTCCCAATGATTACTGCTAAAGTATCAACCCCTGTTTTTTCAATAAATTCTTCAAGTTCGTCAGGATCAGTTTTTTTCATTTTTTTAAGAGTCGTTCCTAGCTCTATGCTAGATTTTATTCTCGGAATTTTTCCAAGTTCTGCTTGAACAATAGCGCCCTTTTTATGGGCATAATCAACAATATTTTTTGTAATTTCTATATTCTTTTCTAGTTCATTCATGGATGCATCAATCATCACTGATTTAAATCCTTCATCAATGCATTTTTTAACAAATTTAGGATCTTTTCCATGATCAAGGTGTAAAACAAGATCCGCTTTTGACTCAGCTATAATTCCTCTTACTAAATTAATCAACGGCAAAAAACCGGCATATTTTATAGCCGTTTCTGTTACGCCAATCATAGCAGGCATATTTTTTGCTTCAGCTCCGCGAGCAATCCCCTGCGCTACTTCCAAATTAGAAGTATCAAAAGTCCCGAAAGCATATTTCCCTTCCTGTGCTTTTTTTATTATTTCTTTGATTAGTGACATGAATTTTATTGTTAAATTGTTAAATTTCCGAATTAAAATTATTGTTGCTGGAACTGTTTTGTAAACAGTTCTTTTATTTTTTAAATTTCACTTTTCATTTTTATACAGTAAAAAATTTACAATACAGTTTTTTTTATTTTCAAAATTTTAGAAACGGACTATAAATACTTTCTCACGACAGAAAAATTAAAAAAATAATAATTTATTTATTAAAGTTATTAAAATAAAACTTAAAATAGCGAGGTATAAAAATAATTGTAATGTTTGTTTTGTGGAAAGCAAAAAATAATACTTAAAAAATATAACTGTAAAAATGAAATTTGTTGCAAAATTGAGAATACGAAATATAAAAATAATATTTGGAGATATTTCAAAAAAAGTAAAGTACAGGGAATTAAAAACTGAATATAAAATTAACATAGAAAGCATATAAATATAAATTTTATTTTTAGATACACTTTCTATTTTTAATAGCTTTAAGCCAGTCAAGAAGAAAATTGAATAAGATAGGTATAAACCAATTATTATAAAAAGAACACTTATAATAATTAAAGGAATATCTGCTCCTTCAGATAAAATCAGATAAACAATTATCAAAAAAATAATCACTAAATTTTCTAACTTTCTATGATTCTTCGCAATTACTGTTCCTTTTTCCATATTTTTTGTTAAAATAAAATTTATCCAAACAAATTCACAATCCTCACAAATTCGCTCCCGTTTAACGAAACGCTTCCTATCAACAATCCATCCGCTCTTGTTTTATCTACAAAATCCAAAGCATTTTGGCTATTAACGCTTCCACCGTATAAAATAGAAACTTTTTCAGCAGTTGGTCTATCGTATAATTTTGAAATAATTTTTCGAATCAAAAGAACAGCGCTCATAATCTCGTCAGTTGACGGAACAATTCCACTTCCGATAGCCCAAATAGGTTCATAAGCAACTATTATATTTAAAACTTTCGATTTATTAATATCAGTAAAAGCTTTTTCAAGCTGAGTTATAATTACATCACTAGCTAAATCTTGATTTTTCTCTTTCAATGTTTCTCCGATACATAATATAGGACTTAATCCATTTTTCAATACTGATTTCATTTTTACATTCACAATTTCATCTGTTTCTTTGAAATATTTTCTCCTTTCAGAATGTCCGATAATCGCATAATCAACTCCGAAGTTCTTTGCAATTTTAGAGGATATTTCTCCAGTATAAGCGCCTTTATCTTCCCAAAAAATATTTTGAATTCCCAATTCAAAAGATTTATTTTTCTTAATTTTAGAAATAAAAATAGATGGAGGACAAATTATAATTCTCATATCTTCCTTTTTCTTAAGACCTTTTTTAATCGTTGAAATTAAATTATCAGCCTCAATAAAGCTAATAGGATTCATCTTCCAATTAGCAATTATTATTTTTTGTTTTTTATCTATCATTTTGTATGTCTGATTTTAATATTGTTTCGTATAAATAAGAAAAATTCCTCTGCTACGCTATAATATGACGAGAATGGCAAAAAAGTTACAACCCTCTTCTTATTTTTTCAGCCTTTGCGACTCGTTCTACCGCAACGGCATAGGCCGCAAGGCGCATACTTATGCCTAAACTTTCCTTTTTCCTCCAAATTTTATCAAACGATCTTTCAATAATAATTTTTAATTTTCCAATATTTTCCTTTTCTTCCCAATAATAATTTTGCAAATTTTGCACCCATTCAAAATAACTAACAATAACACCGCCAGCATTTGCCAAAATATCTGGCACTATCACTACTCCCTTTTTATCTAATTTCTTATCAGCCGTTGGAGTTACCGGACCATTCGCAAGTTCAATAATCAATTTCGCTTTGATTTTACCAGCATTTTTTTCTGTAATCGCATTTTCAAGAGCTGCTGGAATTAAAACATCAACACCAAGCCCAAATAATTGTTCATTTGTTATATTTTTAGCGCCAGGAAAATTAATAACTGAGCCTGTTTCCTTTTTATACTTAATTAATTTCATAATATTCAAAGAGTTTTGCTTTGCATTTCTTGTTTTTTTCTTTACTTTATCATCATTTTTATCCAAAATAATCCCTCCGCCTGAATCAGAAACGGCAATGATATTGTAACCAAGGGCGTAAAGAATTTCAGCCACAAAAGAACCTGCATTCCCGAAACCTTGAATGGCAATATTTATTTTTTTAGGATTCATTTTCATTTTTTCTATCGCTTTCTCAAAAACATAAACGCCTCCCTGAGATGTAGAAAATTTTCTTCCTTTTACTCCACCAACTTCAAGCGGCTTTCCAGTAACAATTCCGGGAATATTATAACCTTTCATCTTGCTAAATTCATCCATCATCCAAGCCATAATTTGCGGCGTTGTATAAACATCTGGAGCTGGAATGTCTATTTGCGGACCTATAAAATCACCTATTGCCTGAATATATCCTCTTGATAGCCTTTCCAGCTCTCTTTCAGACAATTTTCTTGCATCAACAATAATACCTCCTTTTCCTCCTCCAAAAGGAATATCTGCTACAGAAC
>DAOWDS010000047.1 GCA_030638895.1 Candidatus Moraniibacteriota bacterium
AAAATTATGGCAATAATATATTTTTTTATGTTTTGTTTAGAGACAGTTTTTATATTTTTTTTATCAAGTTTTTTTTCGGCGTTGTATCCTAATTTTTTAATTTTTTCGAATATTTTTTTCTGCGAAATTTTATTTTCTTCATATTTTATATCGCATTCTCCTGTTTGATAATCAACATTAATGTCCTTGACCCCTTCTAATATATCAACTTCTGTCTCAATTAAAATTTTACAGCTTTTACAATAAATGCCTTCAATTTGAATTTTTATTTTTTTTAGCATATTGTTTGTATTAATTTTAATTTCTTTGAATTATGAAATAGAAAATTTTTATCTGTCATCTCAAAGGAGCGATAGCGAAGTGAGATATCTAAAAGTAAAATTAAACGCGCTTATTGTGTTTTTAGATATCTCACTTCGCTATCGCTCAATTCGAAATGACAACAAAAATAGCATTTTATAATTTAAATTATTTAAAATAAATCTGCCATTTCTTCCAATTTCGCTTGCTGAATAATTATTCTGCCATCTTCAATTTTCAAGTTTGGATTTATGGGTCCCGGATTACATCCTCCTTTCTCAGTTGCGATTTTTTCTAAAGGATATTTATTTCCGCAAGTTTTGCATTTCATAAAATTTCCTTCTTGAATAAATCCTAATTTTGATTTATGGCATACTTGGCAAGCATTTGTCGCAGCGCGATATATTCCATTTTTGTCTTTAATAACAAAAAAGTAGATTATTTTTCCACTATTCAGTTTTGTATTATAAAAACGAGCAAGACCATCGTCTAAATTTTCAATATCTAATGTTATTTTACCGTTTTTTAAGCTCAAAGTTTCTCCTTTTTTTCCTTCAAATTCAGTTTCTATTATAGATGTTTTGGCGTCAGAAGCTTGTTTATTGTTTTTCTCTATAATCTTACTGTTATTATTAACATTATTATTTTGCTTATCTTTTTCATTTGCGCCATTCAAAACAAAAAATGCGCTTATTATAATAATTATTAATATTATAGATATTGTTGCAATTTGCTTTGTCATATTTTTTATATTATTTATTAGAAAAGCTATTTACTCTTAAAATTTCTCCTATCATTTCGTTTTTTCTTTTTTCGTTATTCGTTCCCATCGCTTTTTTAAAACAATTATTCAGATGCCCTTCCATAAGCATTTGATTGGCAGATTTTAAGAGCCCAATCGCCGCAAGATTTTGCTGCATAATATCTATGCAATATTCATTGCTTTCTGACATTTTAATGATCTTTGAAATAAGACTTTGAGCTTTTTTAAGGTTTATTATTGTTTTTTCTTTTTGCGTTGCCATATTTATTTTTTTAATAATTAAAATTCTTTATTTATACCCATACCATAGGTATAGGTATATTATCATCTAGCAAAAATCTTGTCAAGCATGAAGATCTTTCAGAATAAAAACCGGCTTTCTGTTTTGAACAAAAAATGTTAAACTGTAATTATAAAATTAGAAAAGATTTTAGCATTAAACTTTATTAAAATGAAAATCCAAATATCGTCCATATCTTTGCTTAAATGGGAAATAACCGAATCTCAACTTCAGAAAAAACAATTGTCATATCTTCTTGAAAAATTTTTCTTTGTTTTTATTATTTTTGTTTTGATTTCTCCGTCACTCGGTTTTTTAATGATAATGATAGCAATTCTTATGTTTATTAATTTAAAACAAAATACTAACACAAAACAAGGAAAAGACGCTGTTTTAGAAAAATATAAAATTGATGATAGTGGCATAAGCATTAACAATGTAAAACAAAAGGAGAATAGCTTTTATAGTTGGAACAATTTATCTTATTTTTATACCTACTCAAAGACAAGTCCGCTATTTGGATTTTTGCTTGGAAAAATTGTTGGCGATGATTTTTTTATTAAAAAGAATGATAATAAATTGATAACATTAAAAGCAAGCGCTGCTGATGCGGAAAAAATTAAATTTATATTATCCAAAAAACTTAAAATCAAAGCTATAGCAAAAACTCAAACATCGGCTTATCCTTCTTTATTTCAAATTAAATCTAACAGCGGATTAGCTTCTTGGCTGTTAAAAGCATCATCAGCAAATAGTTCCAATATTCATCATCCCAAAAACATTAGACTTAAAAAAAGAGAACAAGAAAAACAATTTCATGAGCAAATAATCGTTCAACACAGAAATTTACAGCAGCAAAGAGAAGCATTCAAGAAAAAAATATTAATTATATCATATATTGTTGTAATGTTTATTGTTACAAGTTTATATCTTATATATAAATATTAAAGATTTAATAGTTGTAGGGACTTACGCGTTTGCAGATGTCCGACATCTTGAATGTAACAAACGCGTCCTAAGTTGATTTATACTCCTTCGCTTTTCGAATTCCGATTTTGTAGATTTTAAAAAAATTACTTTTTCATTTAGAATCAAACAAAATTTCACATAAAGCTACGGAGCATTATACAAAATTATTTCAGCAAAGGAGCATATATTAAAATCTAATACTTAATTAACTGTAGATAACTCAATTTTTGAACAACCTTATAAAGCATAATAGTCATTTGTTTTAAGCTAAAATCAGTGATTATAGAAAATAATTCTACTTTTTCTACTTTTGCTATTGACAAATTTCTTCTTTTCATATATACTTTATTGTAAGATTAATAAAGTATTTATGACAATATTAACTTCACAACCAATGCGAATAAATACAATCCAAACAGTTGGTGATTGTGTCATGTTTATAAAAACTTGCCTACTAATTAAGTAGTTTGCTTTTGATTTAGTTTAAATCTGAAAAGGTTACAAAAAACAAAATTAAAAGCAACCTACCAAACAGTAGGTTTTTTTATAATAAAAAACTGATAATTGAAAAAATGAAAGAAAAAGGAGGGTGCTATAGTGCCGGAAAATTTTGATGTACATTTTGAAGGTTTTGAACATTATCATGACCTGTCAGCAGAAAAACGACTAAATGCGATCATTAATCAGATAGTGCTGTCCATGAGAGCGGGCCACGAAAGAAATGAAGAGCATGTAAAAAAGATCTTTAAGAAAAGCAAGGAGCTTGCGTACAAAACAAAAGATCCATTCATGTTTGGCGTAATACTATCGCAAAGCCTGTTGTCGCTTTTTGATTATCCTGTGCAAGAAGGTCTTAGCCCGGAAACGAAAAAGTTTATAAAAGAATGCATAAACACATTGTTTGAGGAGATTAAAAAATCTCCGCGCCAAATTTATTAATACCCAAGTTTACTTGGGTTTTCTTTTGTCAAATTATGCAAATCAATCATAAAATGCTATAATTTCAGTATAATTTCAAAAATATACTAGTGTTCATATTGATTTTATGCAATACATAAAATACTTGAAAGAGTCTATAAAATATCTATATGACTTGAAAAAATATATCTTATTTTCCTTATATATTTTTGTCATTGCGATTTTCAGCGGATATATTTTTGCTCAAAGCCATCCAGCAGAAACACTAATGTTTATTGAAGAAATAAAGTCAATATTTGTCTTTGAAAAAGAGCCTACTTTATTGCAACTTTTCTTTTTTATTTTTGAAAATAATGTCAGCAAACTTTTTATAATATTGCTGCTTGGAATTTTTGCGGGACTGATTCCATTTTTTTCTGTCTTTATTAATGGATTAGTTCTAGGTGTTTTTGCTCAAGTTGTGTCAATAGAAATATCATGGCCTTTTTTCTTTGTTGGCATTATCCCGCATGGCATTATTGAACTTCCTGTTTTAATCGTTTCTTCCGCAATCGGCATAAGAATTGGAAAAGTCGCAATTTATAGTCTATTTAGTAAAAAAGAAAGTTTTAAAAGAGAACTTATAAAAGCTTTGAAATTTTTTGTTCTAATTCTTATTCCATTATTATTTGTCGCGGCATTGATTGAGGCTTTTATAACAACAGCATTATTGGAAATGGTCTGATTTATCTCATTAGATATTTACAAATATTTTGTTTAAATGTTTATATGTTAAAATAATTTTGGGCTCATAGTAAAATGGTATTACACGGCATTCGCATTGCTGAGTTCTGGGTTCGATTCCCAGTGAGTCCACAATTATATTCTTCACTTAACATAGTGAGAGTTCTCAGCCTATGGCTGACCCGCTATAAGCGGGGATTCTCGCCGGGTCCACTATTATATTTTATTTAGAATAATGAAGGTTCTCAGCCTTCAGCTGACCCGCCACAGGCGGGGATTCCCGGTGAATCCACTGCAAAAATCTTAAATAAAGCGATTATTTGATCTTTATTTTATTCAAACTAATCATTCTAAAGACTGCAATATGTACTTGAGAGTAGAATGTAGGTGTATGCAATTGACAAGATTGTTCAATGTGATATAATTACTTATTCTTTCAAAATGAAAGAATCCTGATTCTCGGGCAGAGAAAAAATACAAAAAGCAGGCAAAAGCCTGCAAGGAGATTTGAAAATGAATACAAAAGGATCAAAGGAAAATCCTGAATTAGAGGACCATAAATCGTTGTTCGACAAGTTCGGTCGACGGATTCCCAAGAATTTGCAAGCTATTGTTTGCCATGCTGATCAGAGTTTCCGACTAGATCAACCCAAGCTGAACTGGGAAGAAGACTTTGCCAGCCGTATCTTATGGTTGCATAGATGTCTCGGTATTGACACAGGAGTTACCGCCGAACAGTTTAAGGCGGAAACAGAACGTTTGCTGACAATGATTTGGGACAATCCTCAGATCGCTAACAGTACAAATGGAGTATGTTTGCCAGTGATTCTGCCTCAGTGCGTTACCGATGATCTTGGCACCGAAATGGAACGGTATTTAGATGGAGTCGTCAATAGCTACACCGAAACTTTTGGATATAGCTTCGACAACTGTCACGAAGGCGAGTTAAAAGGCAATGTCAGTATCATTGACGGAAGCCGGCACGACCAGCTTGTTAGTCGGATGAAACATGGACCGGTTATAGGGATTTATTTCCCAAACCCTCTGCAGGGCTTTTCAAGCGACGCTAGCCGTGAACAGATGTCGACATTGCCGGAAGAATTCATTCTTTCAGGTATGGATGCTCTCATTGCTATAATAATGTATCCTGATGTGTTGTTTGTACAAAGAGACGAACTTAAGCCTGTTCTGTCCTTATCCGCTCTTGCCTGTTGGTCCGACTTCCATTTGCTCGACTCCGAGAAGACTGACGATAACAAACTTGGCTTCGCCAACACGGAGGACGCCTCAGCCCTTGCTCACGGCAACTGTTCTAGCAGTCTCTTGTTCATCGGGTAGTGCTGAAATTTGGGCTTTTGCTCTTTTTCTCTTGGATCAGGAATCCTGGTTCCTGGTTCTCGGCCTAATTTTTCAAAATATGAAGTGTAACAATGTTACGCTTTTTTATTTCATTTTACAATATGATAAATCTGGAAGTAAGCTAATACAACCGGTCTCACGGGATAACGGTTCGCCGAAACCCTAAATTTCTACCAATTTCGGTAACATTATTTATGGGCTATAATGCCCCATTTCGGTAACATTCTTTATGGGGTATAACGGCGCTGTACACTTTTTCACTCTTCTATGGTATAATGTAAATAAATGAACTCATCTAAAGTTTCTCCTGAAAATAGCACTATTAAAAGAAAAACAAGATTAATTTGAAGACTATATAATTAATAAAAAGTTGTTCTTATTAGAAAATTTTTTAGGTTTAATCTAATAAATTTATATTTATGGCGGAAAAAAAACAGTTAGTAAAAAAAATTATCATTTTGCTGAACAAAAAATATAAAAATCCAAAAACAGCTTTAAATTATAAAACCGCTCATCAGCTTTTGATCGCTACAATGCTTTCGGCGCAATGTACCGACAAGAGAGTGAATATTGTTACAAAAGATCTGTTTAAAAAATATAAGAAGATGAAAGATTATGCGAAAATCAGCGTTGAAGAGCTTGAAAAAGACATAAGAACAACCGGATTTTTTAGAAGCAAAGCAAAAAATATTAGTGGGTCTTCAAAAATAATTGTTAAAAAATTTCGATCAAGAATTCCGGACACGATGGAAAAATTGATTATGCTTCCGGGAGTTGCTAGAAAAACCGCAAATATTATTCTATCAGAAGTGTTTGACAAAAACGAGGGAATAGCAGTTGATACTCATGTAAGAAGATTGTCGCAAAGACTAGGTTTATCTGAAAATTCAAATCCTGAAAAAATTGAGAAAGACTT
The DNA here is from genome assembly GCA_030638895.1 of Candidatus Moraniibacteriota bacterium. Taxonomy (GTDB): domain Bacteria; phylum Patescibacteriota; class Minisyncoccia; order JAHIHE01; family JAGLIN01; genus DAOWDS01. Next base: position 6,229 of record DAOWDS010000047.1, read on the forward strand.
GATGGAAATTACTGAGAAAAAAAATTGGGGGAAAGTTTCTAATCTTTTGATCTCGCATGGCAGAACAATTTGCACGGCCCGCAATCCAAAATGTAAGGCATGCATTTTAAACAAAGACTGTCCGTCGGTTTTTAGGGTGCATCCATAAATAACCTCCACAATTTCATCTCATCTTCACGTCATCTTGGTTTAAAAAAACTTTCAATATATAGCAATATCTTTCATTTTTTTTCAAACCAATCTGGCGCAAATCTGAGCGAACTTAAGGATGTTATTTATGGATGCACCCTTAGTTTTAAAAATTAATTAGTTGTTTTGAATTATAATTATAATTTTTAATAAAAAAGATGCTTGAAACATATAGTTTAAATATTTTTAAATGCAAACTTTGCTCAGAAGTAATTTTTGCAGAACATAAATCATCAACTTGCCCTTTTTGCGGCGCGCATGACGATTATATTGTACGCGCTCAAGACTTAGAAGAGAAAAATGATATTGAAAATCTTTCCGTAGCCTCTAAAAAAAATCTTGAAAAAGCAATGGAGCTAGAACTTGGAAATGCAAAGTTTTATAAATGCGCTATGTCTTATGCGCAAGACGCGAAAAATAAATCAATTTTTCAGAGTCTCGCAAAAATTAAAATGGAACATGTTTTTTTGATTTCAAAAATTCTGAAAAAACCTAGATCAGACACAAATATACAGGATATTTGTTTTCGCCTTGATGATGAAAATGTAAAAAATTCACTTGAGCGCGAAAAAATAGCAAAAGAATTTTATATGAAAGCTTACAATCAGTCTATGGAACCGAGAGTGAAAGAAATATTTTTTGGGTTGATAGAGGTGGAAGGAGATCACATAGAACTGTTTAAGGAAAAAATGTAAACTGATATCTTTTAAAAAATAATAAGCTTCACGCGCTTTATTCTCCACCTGATAAGGTGGAATTAGAGGGGGTTTTGAAAGAACACAAGACAAAAATATAAATAAAAAACAAGAAGACATTTCAACTTTTTATTTTTAAATTACAATCATATAATATTTTAAACCCCTCCCAGCCTCCCCTTATCAGGGGAGAAGTTCATTCCAAATTTCTATGCTTTAAATTAAAAAAGAGCCTTTAGCTCTTTTTTATATTTTGTATATAGTTTTAAATTACGGAACGCAACTTTTTTATTAAACGAGAAACCTCTTTAATATTATTCTACTAAAATAGTAACTTCTATGCGCTTAATATAATCAAAGAGATTCCTCAATCGCTATCGCTCATTTCGGAATGACAAAAAGTGTTATTTCACCCAAAACTTTTTCTTATCCTTTAAATCTTCTTCTTCCTTTTTTTCTTCAATAATTTTTTCGCTTTTTTTGATTTCTTCTTCTGACAGCTTGTTTAATTCTTTGACTCGTTTTTCAAGATATTCTTTTGTATTCTTTTTCGGATCTTCAATAACTTCCGAAAGAAGAACTTTAAGAATTGCGCCTATTTTTGGACCGGGTTTTGCGTTTAGAATTTTCATAATATCCTGTCCATTAACTTTAAGCATCTTGGCTGATATAGGATCCTTGCTTACTTTTTCAATTAAATATTCAAGATGGCGCAATTTATATGGTTTTGCTTTAGGCACTCCGCTTCCAAGACGATCAGCAATACGAAGATCCATTAAGTCTTTCAGATTTTCCTTGCCAGTTCTTTTGATAAGCCTTCGAACACCGGCTTCCGAAACTTCATCAACATTATAATAAAACATATGATTTTTAACGAGAAGAGAAACTTTTTCAATTATCTTATTTGAAAATTTTAAGCGCGTGAGTATTTTTTTTGCAAACTTTGCGCCTACAAAATCATGGTTATAAAAGGTGCTATCAGGGCCTGTTCCCGCTTTCGTCTGGGGCTTGGCAATATCATGAAACAAAGATGCTAATCTAACTTCAAGTTTTTTGCTTGGACAGTGTTTCAAAGACAGCACGCAATGCTCGTAAATAGTATAGATATGGTGGCGATTTTGGCTTACTCCAATTCCATATTCAAGCTCGGGAACAACATATTTTAAAAGTTTTAATTTTCTAAGAAGCTCGACTCCTTCATACGCTCTATCTGATAAAATTATTTTTTCAAATTCATCACAAATTCTTTCTTGAGAAACGAATTTCAAAAGCTCGCTATTTTTTTGAATTGCCCTAAATGTGTTTTTTTCAATTTCAAATCCAAGCTGCGATGAAAAACGAACCGCCCGAAGCATCCTTAAGGCATCTTCAGTAAATCTTTCGTCCGAATCACCAACCGCTTTTATAATTTTATTTTTCAAATCTTCCTTTCCGCCAAACAAGTCAATAAGCTCGTAATTCGTAATTTTTAAAGCCATCGCGTTTATTGTAAAATCCCGTCTTGCTAAATCTTCTTCCAACTTTGACGTAAATTGAATTTTATCAGGATGACGCTTATCACTATAGCCGACATCAATCCTATAAGTTGTGATTTCAATATTGTTTAAATTGTCATTTTTAGTATTTTTATCTACAACAGTCACTGTTCCGAATATATTGTTACAAAAATTATTCGGAAATATTTTCTGAATTTCTTCTGGTTTCGCATTTGTCGTAATATCCCAATCTTTCGGCATTTTTCCAAGTAAAAAATCACGCACCGGCCCGCCAACAACATAAGCCTCAAATCCGCCTTTTTTAAGTTTTTTTATAATAATTTGTATTTCTTTAGGAATTTTATCCATAATGTTAGTTTAACATAGATGCGATATATAATGCAAAATATGTGAAGTTATATGTTTTATACTGTTTAAGGTTATTCTTGATTCTTGCTTTTTGTATATTAGAATGCTAATATGCTAGAATACTAATATAGGCTTGTCCTCGTAGTTCAACGGATAGAACAAGAGCCTCCTAAGCTCTAGATGTAGGTTCGATTCCTGTCGAGGACACAAAATCATTTTAACATGATTTTGGGCCATTAGCTCAGTTGGCTAGAGCGCTTCCATGGCATGGAAGAGGTCAAGGGTTCAAGTCCCTTATGGTCCACTCAAAACAAAAAACAATTTTAATCTTTAATGATACATAAAAAGATTTTTTATCATTACACTATGAAAATAACAATTCTATGTGAAAATCAAGCAAGCTATAAAGGAGCAAAAATCTGCTTAGCCGAGTGGGGTTTTTCTGCTTTTATTAAAATAAATGATATAGGTATACTTTTTGATACGGGTCATACTGGCATTTACAAACATAACGCTAAACAGCTTAATATTAATATTCAAGATACAAATTTTGTAGTCTTATCTCATCATCATTGGGATCATTCTGGCGGAATACAATATCATAATTTCAAAAATAAAAAGAAGCTTATTGTTCATCCTGAAATAATTAATAAATTGCCTTCAAGAGAATTTCAGAAGATAAAATCGGATTTTGAAATCATTGCTTCTAAAAAATCATTTGAATTTTCTGATAATATTTATTATTTAGGTGAAATTCCAAGAAAAAATAATTTTGAGAAGGGAATATATAAAAACAATAAAATGATTGATGATTCCGCAATAGTTATAAAGTCTAAAAGCGGAGCAGCTGTTATTACTGGCTGTTCCCACTCTGGCATTTGCAATATCTGTGAATACGCCAAAGAAGTGACTGGTCAAAAATTATATGCTATAATTGGCGGTTTTCATTTGTTTGAAAATAATCAAAAAACAGTAGATGGCACCATTGAATATTTTAAAACAGAAAAACCAAAACATCTTTATCCTATGCACTGCGTTGATTTTCCGACATTAGCAAGATTTCATTCAACATTTGGAATTCAAAAATTATCAACAGGCGACGAGATAGAACTTAGTTAAAGAATTAAAAAAAATTTATTCAAAACAAGAAACAAATTTACATAAATTTAGAAAATATGTAAACAATTAGAAATATTATAATTATGAAAATTAACATACAAAAAAACGGTTTGAAAGAAAAATTGTATAGCTTTCTTAGAAAATGTGGGTATTCTCCTTTTTATGACAGTTATGTAAAAGTTCTTTCTGGATCTGGATATCCTAGATTTCATCTTTATATAAATGAAAATGACAACCAATATATTTTAAATCTTCATCTTGACCAGAAACGGCCCAGTTATGGAAAAGAAACCGCTCATAGCGGAGAATATAACGGCAAAGTTGTTGAAGATGAAGCAGAGAGAATTGAGAATTTAACTTAAGATAAAAAGAATTTGAATATTTACTGCAAAAAGAACATCTGATATCCTAAAAAGAAACTAAGCTTCCAATTGGAAGCTTAGTTTCTAACACATAGACCTATCTATGTTAAAATGTTACTATATTAGTATGCTAAAATGTTAATATTTTAAAACAATATCCAATGAAAATTGCGCTTGTTCATGATTATCTTGTTCAATATGGAGGAGCAGAAAGAGTTTTAGAGGCATTTACGGAAATTTTTCCTAAAGCTCCGATTTATACTATGGTTTATGATAAAAAACTTATGAATAAAGCTTTCTCTGACAGGAAAATTTTCACTTCTTTTTTGCAAAAAATACCGTTTATTGGCTCGCATCACAGATTATTTCCGATTCTTATGCCAATGGCTATTGAACAATTTAATCTTTCAGAATATGACATTGTGCTTTCCGATTCAAATAGTTATGCCAAAGGAGCAATAACAATGCCAAAAACTTTGCACATAACATACTGCCATACTCCAATGAGATACGCGTGGGACGACTGTCATAAGTATCTTCGCGAATTCAAATATTCAAATATTACAAAAAAGCTTGTCCCTTTCGCCATGAATTATATAAGGCTGTGGGATAAAATTTCAGCGGACAGGCCTGATATATATATAGCTAATTCCAACTTTGTTTCTATCAGAATAAAAAAATACTACAATAAAGACACTTTCATTATTAACCCTCCCGTAAGCACAAAAAACTTTTATATTTCAGAAAGTATTGAGGATTACTATTTAATGATAGGCAGAGCGCTTCCCTATAAGCGTTTTGACATAGTCATAGAAGCCTTCAATAAGCTTGGCCTTCCTCTTAAAATTATTGGCAAAGGGCCAGAAATGGATCAATTGAAAAAAAACGCAAAGAAAAATATAGAGTTTCTTGGATATCTGGATGATAAAGAAATTAGCCGCTACTATTCCAAATGCAAAGCATTTCTTTTTCCGCCAGAAGAAGACTTTGGCATAGCTCCGCTTGAAGCCATGGCTTCTGGAAGGCCTGTTGTCGCGTTTCGCGGAGGAGGAGCCTTGGAATCTGTAATAGAAAATAAGACTGGATCATTTTTTAACGAGCAAACTCCTGAATCAGTAATAAATATTATTAGAAATTTTAATCATGATAAATTTAATTCAGCAGAAATAAGAAATCATGCTTTAAAATTTGATAAAGAGATATTTAAAGACAAGATAAGAGAGTTCATTGAGAAAGAATACAAAAAATTTACAACTCCTAATCATTATTAAATTTCTAATTCTTTAATTTCTAAGATAGAACAAACAGATAGAAGCTGCGCCCCATCTTTCATAAGCACCAAATTCAAAATCTCAAATTCAAAGCTGTTTTGTATTTTGTGTTTTGAAAATTGTAATTTATTTGTTATTTGTAATTTTGTATTTGTGATTTATTTTTTATTTAAAAAAATTAAACATTAAAAAATCATATGGAATTAAAAGAATATATAACAATCATTAAAAAAGAGTTCAAACTTATCATTATCGTGAGTATTTTAACGAGCCTATCAGCTTTTTTGTTTTCCACCATAAAACCAGCCTTATATGAAACATCAATAACTCTTGCAATAAATAAAAATAAAACGCAAAATACAAATGATTTCAAGTATGACGGATATTATGCCTTACAAACAAGCGAAATGTTAGCCGATACTATTGTAGAATGGACAAAAAGTCCGACAATAGTAAGTTCAATTTATCAAAAAGCTGGAGTCAACCAAGACTTTAAAAATATTAAAAGCTACAGCAAAAAATTTACAGCAAAAAAAATGTCTTCACAGCATATTGAAGTAAAATTCAAAATAGATACAAGAGATACCGCGGAAAAAATTTCGTTGGCGACTATAGAAACAATAAGCGAAAAAATAAAAATTCTGGAAAAAAACAGCGGAGAAGAGATAGCTTTTTCCGTAACTAGTGAAAACCCTGTGATAATTGAAAATAAACCAGACGCGTTTTTAAATTTGTTTATTGGACTATTCTCAGGAATGATTTTAGGGATTTTTATTGTTTTTGGAAAAAGATATTTTGCATAATCATACAAATATTTTAACATTTTAACATTTTCAAAGTGTTAATATGTTAGTATGTTAGTATGTTAGTATGTTAGTATATTAGTATGTTAAAATGATTATAGGTATTGACATTCGTATGCTTGCTCGAGGAACAAGATCAGGCATTGAAGAATATACAATCAATCTTCTTTCAAAAATGCTTAATTTGGACAGTAGCATCAAATATAAGCTTTTTTATAATGGATATAAAAAAACAAAATTAGAATATAGCTTTTTGAAATTGCCAAACGTGCAATTAAAAGAGTATAGAATTCCAAATAGGCTGTTTGATGCTTCATTTCAATTCTTAAATTATCCAAAAATTGACAAGATACTCAAAGGCATTGACATTTTCTTTTCTCCTCACATATTTTCATCAGCTGTTTCAAAAAAATGCAAAATTGTAACAACTTTTCATGATTTAAGTTTTGAGAGTTATCCAAAATTTTATTCAACTGGAAAAAATTACTGGCATTTTTTAATGAACCCCAAAAAACAAGCTGAAAAAGCAGACAAAATAATAGCTGTTTCAAAATCTACAAAAGATGACTTAATTAAAACCTACGGCATAAGGCCTGAAAAAATAAAAGTTATTTATTCGGGAATCAGACTGGGATCTGGGATCTGGGATCTGGGATCTGGGATTTTGAAAGTTAAAAAAAAATACAACTTGCCGAAAAAATATATTTTGTATCTAGGAACGCTTGAACCTCGTAAAAATATTATCGGATTAATTAAAGCATTTGAAATTTTAAATACTAAATACAAAATACTGAATACTGAATACCATTTAGTTATCGCTGGTTCAAAAGGATGGTTATATAATGATATATTTAAAATAGCAAAAAATTCATTGGTAAAAAATAATATAATTTTTACTGGATTTATTGAGAACAAGGATAAATATGTTTTGTATAGTTTGGCAGATCTTTTTGTTTATCCGTCTTTTTATGAAGGCTTCGGATTCCCGCCGCTTGAAGCAATGGCTTACGGAACACCTGTTATCACTTCAAATTTCTCATCACTGCCAGAAGCGGTTGGTGGCGCGGCTATTATGATTAATCCATACAATTTAGATGAGCTTGCAAAATCGATGAAAATGGTTTTAAGTGATGAGCACTTGCAAAACAATTTAATTAAAAAAGGATTTGAGCAAATAAAAAAATTCTCCTGGCAAAGATGCGCAGAAGAAACTTTAGAAGCATTAAAATATGCTTAAAATTAAAAATTCTAATATCTATCATAACTTATGCCAACCAAGCCAAAAACAATCGGAATAGACGCGCGAATGTATGGATACGCGCAGACCGGAATCGGAAATTATATCCGGCATCTTTTAAAATATGTTTTTGAATTGGATAAAAAAAATAATTATGTCATATTTTTAATGCCTGAAGAATTTGATAATTTCAAGCTGCCAAGCGAAAGAATAAAAAAAGTTAAAGTTTCCGCCAAATGGTATGGATGGAAAGAACAATTATTATTGCCGTTTCAATTATACAAAAAAAAATTGGATTTAATGCATTTCACTCATTTTAATTCTCCAATTTTATATCTTAAAAAAATAATTGTTACCATTCACGATGTTACTCCCTTTTTCTTTCCAGGGCATAAAATGAAATCCATCATAAGAAGAGTTGGATTCAGAACAGTATTTTTTTCATCGGTTAAAAAAGCATCAAAGGTAATAGCAGTTTCTAAAAATACAAAAAATGATATTGTTGATTATTTTAAAATCAAAGAAAATAAAATTAATGTAATTTATGAGGGAGTTGACGGCCAATTTAAAATAATTAATGATAATCAAAAAATTATTGGAATTAAAAAAAAGTATAACATAACAAAACCTTTTATTTTTTATACCGGCGTATGGCGGAACCATAAAAATTTAGCTGGGCTTATAAAAGCTTTCGGCATATTAAGAAATAAATACAAACTGGATTATCAGCTTGTTCTCGGAGGAAAAGAAGATCTATACTATCCCGAAGCAAAAGAAGCATGGAAAAAATTGGGATTGGAAAATAAAATTATAAGAACCGGCTTTATCAATCAGGAGGATTTGCCTTTGTTTTATAACACAGCAGAATTATTCATTATTCCATCTTTTTACGAAGGATTTGGGCTTATCGGACTTGAATCAATGGCCTGTGGAACTCCGGTTGTTTCTTCAAATACCACAAGCCTGCCAGAGGTGTTGGGCGATGCGGCTATATATTTTAATCCAAATAGTCCGGAAGAAATGGCTGAGAAAATAAAACTGGTTCTAACCGATAAAAAATTGTATAATGAACTTAGAGAAAAAGGATTTAAACAAGTTGGAAAATACAGCTGGGAGCAAATGGGAATTGAAACCTTGAAAATATATAATAATATTTTGAAATAAAATTTTAAATTTATATCTGTTATTTTTCATTTTGATTTTTAAATTTTTCATTTACGACACAAACCTAACTATCTTTTAAAAATACAGGTATTGTGTTTTCAGCCTATTTAAAAAGTTTAAAGATTTATAGATTTAATTATTGTAAAATATAGAAAATCTTAAAACAAGCCCGCTCATTCGGCAGGCAGATTTGGGATGATAAGTTTATTGCTATTGATAAATGTTTAAATGTCTATGGATATAATTCCAAATAAAAAATCAAAGCTCTTATACCAAAGAGGGGATCAGAAAATAAAAGGCGTTATTGACTTGCGTTGTTTTTCTGATGAAAAAAAAGAGATAATACAAAAAAAGGGGAACGGCAGAAAAACTGTTTTTGAAATTATAAAAAAAGAAAGCGATAAAAAAGAATTTTCAAAACAAACATCTTCTTTAAAAAGCAAGCTTAGTATTTTTAATAAATCAATCCATTTAACGCGTTCACTGGACGCCAGGTGTCTTATAAAACGCCAGGCGCATGCGGTATGGCGAAAATTAAAATTCCCCAAAAATAAATTAAATTTTTCTCTTCTATTGCAAAAATCGTTTTTTTCTTTTGTTTCAGCAATTGTCATTGTATCTCTTATGATTTTTTCATTATCATTTATTCAAAATGGAATTGAGGAAAAAGAAAAAATTCTCGGAGCAAGCACTCGGGCCTACGATTATTTAAAGCAAGCAGGACAGTCGGCGTCAAGTCAAGATTTTGAAAACAGCATAGATAATTTTGATTCAGCAAAATTAAATTTTTTAAACATAAAAACATCAATAGAAAGTTTTGGACTGGGCGTCTCAGGAACTATAAGCAATTTACCCATCAACACTCCAATTTCAACGGCAAAAAATCTTGCGGGAGCGGGAGAAAGCATATCTCTAGCAGGAAAAAACGTTTCCGCTATTTTTGAAAAAATTTCTAAATCAAACAAAGAAAACTTTTCAATCAATTTTGCCTTAAATTTTCAAATCGATATTGACAATGTAGCATTAAATTTAAAAAATGCGGAAAATAATTTAAATAAAGTAGATTTAAATTACATTCAGGAAAAATTTCAAGAAAAAATAAAGTTATGCAAAGAAGAATTGCCTGTAATAGCTAAGAATTTTAAAAATTTATCCGAAGACTTTCAGACAATGGCTAAAATATTCGGCAATGATCGTTCGCAAAAATATTTGATTTTATTCCAAAATAACAGCGAGATAAGAGGAACTGGAGGCTTCATAGGAAGTTATGGGATTCTAGAGATAGAAAATGGCAAGATAAAGAACTTTTTTATTGACGGAATATTTAATCCGGACGGACAATTAAAAGAAAAAATAATTCCTCCGATGCCTATCCAAAAAATAAGCGCCGCATGGAGTATGCATGACGCAAATTGGTTCTCTGATTTTCCTACAAGCGCGAAAAAAGTCGCTCTCTTTTATGAAAAAACAGGAGGACCAACTGTAGACGGAGTTATCGCAATAACTCCTGATGTGATAGAAAAAATGCTGGAAGTAACAGGACCAATAGAAATGCGAGAATATGGAATTACTATCAGCGAAAAAAACTTTTTAACTCAAGCGCAATTACAAGTTGAAGAATTATATAATAAAAAAGAAAACAAACCCAAAAAATTCTTGTCGGATCTTACTCCAAAAATAATAGAAAAATTGCTTGACGAAAAAAATCTCAGGCAGGAGGAAAAAATTCAGAAATATTTGAATTTTATTAACGCGATAGAAGAAAGTCTTAAAGAAAAACATATAATATTTTATCACAGAGACTCCGAAATAGAAAACATGATAATCAAAAGAGGATGGGGAGGGCAAATGCTAAATTCAAGCGGCAATTATTTAAATGTTGTGCATAGCAATATAAACGGTTATAAAACAGATGCCGTTATAGATGAACAAATTTCCCATGATACGGACATTTTATATGATGGATCAATTATTAATACCGTAAAAATCACTAGAAAACACTTAGGAGGAAATAGCGACTATAACTGGTATAATCGCGTAAATTCTGATTATATGAGAGTATATGTTCCATTAGGAAGCATTCTGCTTGAAGCTAGGGGACACACCGTACAAGAATATGAGCCTCCAATTGATTATAGTGATTTTAAAATAGATCCAGATGTCAAAAAAATTGAAGATACTATAAAAATTGATCCGGATTCAGAAACGCATATATTTGAAGAATCTGGAAAAACAGTTTTTGGAAATTGGGTTTATGTAAGTCCGCAAGAAACAGTTGAAGTTACTTATAAATATCAACTGCCTTATAAAATAAATTTTGATTCTTTTACAAAACCAGCCGATAAATACAGCATATTAATTCAAAAACAGCTAGGGAGTAAAGGAATCAGCTTTACTGGAACAATAAAATTGCCCGATAAATGGAAAATCGTCTGGAGGTCGCAGGATTTAAATATTAAAAATTTCAACGAAAGCATTATAAAAACGAATCTAGAAACTGACAAAGTTTATGGAATAGTATTCGTGAATAAAAATTGATTGAGAATTATTTTACACAAGATAGACTTATCTTAGATTGTATTAAAATATTAATATAAATTCCAATTTGACATAAAAATTTATTGCTCTAAAATAAAATTAACAGTATTTTAAAAAATTACAAAATTAAAAATTCTTATATATGTACACTAAAAAAGTAATTCAGCATTTTACAAATCCGCATAATTATGGTAAAATCAAAAAAGCAGACGCGATAGGAGAGGCTGGAAATCCAATTTGCGGAGATTTGATGAAAATTTATATAAAAGTAAATAAAAATATCATAGAAGATATAAAATTCGAAACTTTAGGATGCGCGGCCGCGATTGCCACATCATCAATGATTACGGATTTAGCCAAAGAAAAAACTCTGGAACAAGCAATGGAAATCAGCGACAAAGACGTTGTCGATAGTCTTGAAGGATTGCCGCCAGTTAAAATGCATTGTTCAAATTTAGCAGCCAGCGCTTTGCGCGATGCCATTAAAAAATATAAAAGCAAAAAATAACTGCTTTTAATAGCTAAAATTAGCATCATAAAGTTTATATTACAGATACAAAATATAAATATGAAAATAATTATATTAAACAAAATCAGCAAACTTTCTAAATATATTATTTTAAGCGCGCTTTTTTTTATTACAAATATTAGCCGAGTTGAAGCAATAATAGCCTTATCGCCAATATCAGGCGTTCCCACAAAATCTATTAACGATGTTCTAGACGACATCATAAAATGGGTATTGGGATTCGGGCTTATGATTGCAGTAACTTTCTTGGTTTGGGGAGGAATTAACTATGTAGCATCGTCAGGAGACGCTACAAAAACAGAAAACGCAAAAAAAATTGTAAAATATTCATTGCTTGGAATTATTGTTATAGGATTTTCTTACGCGGCCATTGTTATGCTGGACATAATTTTCAGTTAGAAAATTAATATTAAATTAGATTTTACACATTTATTTTTACCCAATAAGAGCCGGCTTTGAGCGATAGCCGAACGGGAGGAATACATATTTTTTAGTAATAAATTAATGAAAATTGTTACATTATTGACAATATAACAATTTAGCAATACAGCAATTTATAATAATTTGACTAACCAATAAAAGGGTGCGATAATGTATGCAATGAAAAAAAATAAATTATTAATCTCATTTTCTTTTTTTGTTTTAACGGTTTTGTCTTTAACTTTGATTAACAAGGCAAGCGCTCAATGGGCGCCTCCCGCTAATATTTTTAATTTGCCAAATAATATTGATCAGGGAATAATAAATTTGACCAATTGGCTTTTGTGGTTTGTCACATTACTCTCAGTTGTAGCTATAATTTGGGGAGGAATTAATTATATATTCTCTTCGGGAGACACTGCGAAAGCTGATTTGTCTAAAAAAATAATATATTATGCGCTAATTGGGTTAATTGTTGCCGGTTTTGCTTATGCTATTATGAAAGTAATAACCACCGTGATACTTACATAAAGATTGCTAGTTTTTATTCTTTAAATAATAAATTAAAATATTATTAAATTTATTCAAAGCCATGAAAATAAATAAAAAAAATCTAACAGCATTTATAAGTACTGCTTTTTGCGTTTTAACCGCAAATCTAGCAATGGCAGCAAGTTCATGGGGAGCTCCTCCAAAACCAGGCGGTGTCCCTGATGATCTTGAGGGCGGATTAATGAATCTAATTAATTGGATTTTGGGATTTGTTTCAATGATTGCTGTTCTGTTTGTTATATGGGGCGGAGTGCAATATTTAACCTCGGCGGGCGATGAAAACAAGGCAGAAAGCGGGAAGAAAACTTTAACATATGCGTTTATAGGTTTGATTATTGCTGCTCTGGCTTACGCAATAATAGAAATAATAGTAGTAAAAATCCTAGTGTAATAAAAACTCATTTTAAACAATAGAAAAAATAAATTCATAAAAATTGAAAGGGGGTGAAATAAATGAAAAAATTAACGAAAATCTTTTCAACTTTATCAGTAACGGCTTTCGCATTTGCTTTCAGCTACAGCTCTGCTTTTGCTGCAATCTCCACTTGGGGAGCTACATGCCAACCAGGAGGAGTTCCAACTGACATCAGACAAGCTATTATGAATGTTACTAATTGGATTTTGGGTTTTATCGCAATTATCGCTACTTTAGTAATTATCTACGGAGGCGTTCAATATCTTACTGCTGGAGGAAATGAAGATAATGTTGGCGCCGCAAAGAAAACTATTACTTATGGAATTATTGGAGTTGTAATCGCTGGTCTTGCTTATGCTATGGTTATTGTTGTTTCTACTGTTATTTTGTCAGCATAATAATTACACGATTATATCTATATTTAAAAGAAAGGCAAATATTTGCCTTTCTTTTAAATATAGATATAATCGTGTAATTA
>DAOWDS010000002.1 GCA_030638895.1 Candidatus Moraniibacteriota bacterium
ATCATCGGTTGCAGCTTCATATTGACAGTCATACGAACACCCATCTCCACTGATAGTATTTCCATCATCACAATATTCTCCTGTGTTAATCGTTCCATCTCCACAGACAGAAGTTGGATATGTTTCATTCTGAATTTGAACATCATAAATATAAACATCAGTCGTGTTTATTTCATCGCTAGCTATTGCTCTAATGCTATAAACGCCGTCAGTAAAAGAAGAAGTTGGCCATGTGAAGTAATATTCATTGTTAGAATTTGCAACAAAAATTCCCGGATATGGCGTATATGTTCCGCTACTGTCCATAACTTTGAAATTAACATAGGCTACTGCTTTATTTGTCATTGCGTGAAAAGTTTGGTCTCCGGACAAAGGAGAAGAAGGGATATTTGTAAATTCAATTGTGAGAGGATCTGTAGTTATTGTAGTTTCTGCCAATAAAAAATTGGCGCTAATCGCCAATAAAACAGACGCTTGAATAAAAATGAATCCCAAAAAAATGCGCAAAAGAGTTTTTTTATTTAACATCTCCATATTATTGTTTTAATTTGTAAATTTATAGCCATTTTTTATATTTAAAAAATATAAATGAGATGGAAGTTATTATAAACATTAAATAGAGCACAATCCAGAATCCGAATGGTGAATTTATAAATGGCATTCCTTTTATAATGTTCATGCCGAAAACATTTGCTATTAAAGATAAAGGAAGAACAATAACGGAAAATGCGGTTAATATTTTCATTGTGTCGCCAATTTTATGTGAAAGTAATGATTCATTTGTATGTTCCAGCGCTTCAATCATCTCTTTGTGATTTTCAAGCGTATTCCAAACTCTTATGTTTGAGCCGATGACTTCCGCAGGAAGTCTTGATAAATTTGAATTGGTTAATTTGGGCATTATTCTTATTAGACTTTCTAAAACCATTCTTTGCGGTTTTATGGTTCTCCGAAAACTGATAATGTCATGTTTTACAATAGCAATTTCGTTAACCATTTTTTTTTCATCTCCTTTAAAAATTTTTTCTTCTATGTTTTCGATATGATCATCTATATGATCCAGCATAGGCAGTCTTGTATCAATAAGACGATCAAGAAGATAGAGAATTAAATATGATGCGTTATTCTTGATATAAAAATTTTTGGCAGTCTCATTAGAGTTGCATTGTTCAAACATTTTTTTTAGTTCAGGCAGAGTGCCTGTATGATTAGTTATTAGCATATTTTCAAATAAAATTATATCCAGTTCTGTCGCTATAGTTTTTCTGGTTTTGCGATTGAAAACAGGAAAATGAATTACGGCAAAAGCATAATTTTTATATTCTTCAACTTTCGGTCTTTTAATTCTAGGTATATATTCTTTCAATATTGAATGGCATAGATTAAAATTTTTTTTCAGAAATTCAACATCTTTTTTGTCTGGGTTTACTATGTTTATCCAGGTTATATTATGATTTTTTATTTCTTGACGCATATATTTTTTAAATTAAGTAAGTTTGATAATATTATACAATTTTTTTATTAGATTGCCAAATAAATTGGATATTGTATATTTTTTTACATAATAAAAAAGAAGCTTACTTATTTTTTTCAGCTTCAGTCGTATTGTCGGAGACTGTGAAACAGAATCCTTTTTTAATACTCAGATCTTGGAAATAAAAATCGTCATGCATAGCCTCTCCGCTTAGAGGAAGAGACATACTTTTTCTTTCAAACACATGCCATTCTTGATTGTCGAATGCAGTTTCTATCTCATCCATTGATTCTTCATTTCTTTGAATAGTTCGCTTGTCTGTTTTAAGAGTTTGCCACGAAAATTCTAATCTTAACCATACTGTTCTTTCGCCATCTTCCAAAAATAGCTCATTGTTCATTCTTGCCCTTGTCATTGCATATTTTTCTTTTATCTCTTCTATTATTGGTCCAGGGATCGATAACACATCGTGTTCTATATATTTATCTATCAAATTTTTAAGATCCAATTTTATCACCTCTTGTATATTAAAAACTGCAATCTATTAATGATATATATAACAAATAAAATTTATGTTGTCAATACCTAGTGGTAATACATATCCTTAACTCTTGACATTAAATATAAATTACCTATAATAAAATTAGCACTCTCATAGTGCAAGTGCTAATTTATATAAATTAATTATGGAAAGTAGGCAAGAGAAAATTTTGGCTGCGATTATAAAAGAATATGTAAATTCTGCCATACCTGTCGGGTCGTCATTAATATTTGAAAAGTATAACTTAAACGTAAGCTCAGCAACAATTCGATCAGAAATGCTTGAACTTGAAAATAACGGATATTTGTATCAGCCATATACATCAGCTGGAAGAATTCCGACTGACAAAGGATTTCGATATTTTGTTGATGAGCTGATGAGGGATAAAAAATTGAGCAAGAAAGAACAGCGTTCTTTGCAAGTTGAAGTGTTAAAATTGAAAGCGCAAAACAGAATGCTTGCGAGAACGACAGCTAAGCTTCTTTCTGAAATGTCTGATAATCTCGCGGTAAGCGGCGTGATTGGTTCAAAGGACTTTCATCAAGCGGGATTGCAAAGGCTTTTTTCTAAGCCGGAATTTCAAAATTCAGATAGTATTTGTAGAATTGCTGAAGTTATTGATTATATTGACGAGAGTATTGACGCTTTTTCAAAAGAATTGAAAAATAAATCAGAAGCAAAGGTTTATATTGGAAAAGAAAATCCGATTTGTTCAGTTGACGAATGCAGCATGGTTGTTTCAAAATATCATCTTAAAAATGGGGAAGAGGGGCTTCTGGCAATTATCGGTCCGAAGAGAATGAAATATTCACGCAATGTTTCGTTGATTGATTATTTAAAAAAATTACTAGGCGGTGGAATTGGAATATTTATAATTGTGTTGATTTATTAATAGTAGAACTTACGCGCTTGCTGTCATTCTGAGCTTGTGCAATGGTTTGACAAGCTTAACATGACATTTATGCGTATTATTTATCCAAGTGCGTAAGTCTTCAATAGATTAAAATTTTAAATAAAATCATAATTATGCCAATTACTAAAAAAGAAAAGTTGAAAGCTTCTTTAAAGAAGACTAACAAAGGAATTGAAGAACATAAAAAAAAAGCGGAAGAAAATTTAATCGGCTGGCAAAGAGCTAAGGCGGATTTTCTTAATTATAAAAGAGATCAAGAAAAATATATTTTTGAATTTAGGAAGTATGCCAATGAGGATATCATAGTTAAAATTTTACCAACGATTGATGGTTTTGAACTTGCCTTAAAACATATGCCGAAAGAGCTTGAAAAATCAGACTGGGTAACTGGAATTGTTTGTATTAAAAATCAGCTGGAAAATATTTTAAAGGAAGCTGGTCTGGAAGAAATTAAAGCTGTTGGAGAAAAGTTTGATCCAAATTTGTTTGAATCTATTGGAGAAGAAGAATCTAATGAGCAGGAGGACACGGTTGTTTCACAGACACAAAAGGGTTATAAGCTATTAGGAAAAGTTATTCGTCCTGCTAGAGTAAAAATTGCAAAAAAGAAAATTTAATTGTTATTCTGAATTCAGTTCAGAATCTATTGCTTATTACTGTAAAAAACGCAATAAATCATCAAATATTTTAATTGGATAAAAATATATAATAATAATTTAACAACATAAATCTATGTCAAAATTATATAGATGCGCAAAAGGATGCGGAAGCATTGAAGAAAATAATAGCGGTCAAAAATCAGTTTGCTGTGAAGTTGAGATGATAGAAATTAAAGAAGAAGATCTTTTCGGATGTGTTGGCTGTTGCGGTAGATGCGACACTGGCTGCGGAGACGAGAAAGAATAAAAATGAAATTTCAATTAGAATTCCGGCTTTTGGGAAAGGCTTCAATGTGATAAAATTATAAAAATAGTTGAATCATTTATGATGTTTAATAAAATAATAAATAAATTAATCATAATTTAAGAAAGGAAAAATAAAATGAGTAAAATTTTAGGAATTGACCTTGGAACAACAAACTCTGCTATGGCAGTTGTTGAAGCGGGTGAGCCGAGGGTTTTGGAAAATAAAGAAGGAAATAGGACAACTCCTTCTGTTGTTGCTGTGAATAAAGCAGGAGAAAGAATGGTTGGCGTTATTGCGAAAAGGCAAGCTGTTACAAATCCAGAGAACACTGTATTTTCTATAAAAAGGCTGATTGGAAGAAGCTTTGAAGATGAAGAAGTCCAAAGAGATTTGAAATTATTGTCGTATAAAATTATAAAAGCAAATGGCGGAGTCAAAGTAAAAATGGGAGAGAATGAACATACTCCGCAGGAAGTGTCCGCTATGATTTTACAGAAGCTTAAAGCTGACGCAGAAGAAAAATTGGGAGAAAAAATCACTGAAGCTGTAATTACAGTGCCGGCGTATTTTAATGATTCTCAAAGGCAAGCAACAAAAGACGCGGGAAAAATCGCTGGTCTTGAAGTAAAAAGAATTATCAACGAACCGACAGCCGCGGCTCTTGCTTACGGTTTTAATAAGAAGAAAGACGAAAAAATTGTAGTATATGATTTAGGCGGAGGAACATTTGACGTTTCTGTGCTTGAAGTGGGAGATGATACGGTCGAAGTTAAGTCTACAAACGGAAATACTCATTTAGGTGGAGATGATTTTGATCAAAGAGTCATTAATTGGATTGCGGAGGAATTTAAAAAAGATCAAGGAGTTGATCTTTCAAAAGATCAAATGGCATTGCAAAGATTGAAAGAAGCTGCAGAAAAAGCAAAACATGAACTTTCCACGGCTGTTGAGACTGAGATTAATCAACCGTTTATTAGTGTTGACGAAGCAGGTCCAAAACATTTGAATTTGAAATTAACAAGAGCAAAGCTTGAAGAACTTGTTGATGATTTAGTTCAAGGAACTCTTGTGCCATGTAAAAAAGCGCTAGAAGACGCGAAATTAAAAGCTAGTGATATCAATGAAGTAATTTTGGTTGGAGGAATGACAAGAATGCCGATTGTTCAAGAAACTGTGAAGAAGTTTTTTGGAAAAGAACCTCACAAAGGAATTAATCCTGATGAGGTAGTGGCGCTTGGAGCCGCGATTCAAGGTGGAGTTCTTGCAGGTGATGTGAAAGATGTATTGCTTTTGGATGTTACCCCTCTTTCATTCGGTATTGAAACATTGGGCAGGGTTTCAACAAAATTAATTGAAAGAAATACGACAATTCCAACATCAAAAACTCAGATATTTTCAACAGCGGCAGACAACCAGCCATCAGTTGAAATTAATGTTCTTCAAGGAGAAAGAGAAATGGCTGCTGACAACAAGTCTCTCGGCAGATTTATATTAGATGGAATACCGCCATCGCCAAGAGGATTGCCGCAAGTTGAAGTCGCGTTTGACATTGACGCAAACGGAATATTAAACGTCAAAGCAAAAGACAAAGCGACAAACAAAGAGCAGTCTATTAGAATTGAAGCGTCTTCCGGGCTTTCAAAAGAAGAAATTGATAAAATGACGAAAGATGCTGAAATTCACGCTGAAGATGACAAAAAAAAGAAAGAGAAGATAGAAGTGAAAAATAACGCGGATACGCTTGTTTATTCAACTGAAAAACTCTTAAGGGATTCTGGAGATAAAATTAAAGAAGAAGATAAAAAATCAATTGAGGAAAAAGTTGAAGCATTAAAAAAAGTAAAAGATAGTGATGATATAGAGGCTATTAAAAAAGCCTCAGAAGAACTTTCTTTAGAAGCGCAAAAAATCGGAGCTGCGATGTATCAAGAACAGGCGAAAGAAAGCAAAGATAGCAGTAAAGGCAAAAAAGAAGAAACAGACAAAGATCCTGTTGAAGGGGAATATGAAGAAGTGAAAAAAGATGATGAAGTAAAAGATGAGAAGAAAAAAGATGAAAAGAGCGATGATAAAAAGTAGATGAGTATAAATAAAAAAAACAGCGATATATTTCATCGCTGTTTTTGTTTTTATGGGAATATAAATTGATTATATTATTGTATTGTTACTGGTAAAACTTTATTTGATACAATAACAATATAACAACTTAGCAATACAACAATTTAATATAATATAAAATTTATAATCGGTTCAAACCAACCCTCTCGAAGACCTGCTTTGATAAATCCTGCTGTTAGAATTATAATTAAAACCAGTATAACTCTATTTGCTGCTTTGAGAGGAGATGGTCTTCCCGTATAAGCTGGTTTTCCCCATTTGGATTTAGACATAGATTTAGTATTTAATATTAAGAGTTTAGATATACTTCTTCGCTTTTCGAATTCCGATTTTGTAGATTTTAAAAAAATTACTTTTTAATTTAGAATCAAACAAAATTTCACATAAAGCTATGAAGCATTATACGAAATTATTTTAGCAAAGGAGTATACATACTTAATGTCGTATATTGTAATATAATGTTATTTTACAGAAAAAAATTAGTATTGACAAGGGTAGGTTTTTATGATAGAGTGATGTTAATAGTTTCTGCATTATATGTTTAATATGGGATTAAACAAAAAAAAGGAGAGATCAATCAATTATGCGTATAGTAGATATAGTAAGTTATGATGGTAAAACAATATCAATTGATCTTGGAAATGATACTGACTACGGTGGAATAGGACATTCCCAAGCAGTTATAGATGCCGTAGAACCAGCATCTTAAAACAACACAACACCTTTTAAAGAGAGAGAGAGAGTAGAAATTGATTAATAGAAGACTTATATCTTTTTTTACTCTCTACAAAATTTTAAAAACAAAAACGCGATTGATGGCGGTTTTTTTATTGCGTAAAAAATTAATATTATACCAGTGATGTTATGGCGTGGGGTTGACAAGATTATAAAATGTTGATAGTATTTAAGTAATGATTTGGATGCATTCCAGGAGGAATGATAAAATGAGTGAAAGTAACATAGAAGATGAGATTGCGAAAGGAACAACAACGATTGGGTTGCTTTGTAAAGACGCAGTTATTCTGGCAACAGAACGAAGAGCCACTATGGGGAATATAATTGCCAGTCCAGAGGCTAAGAAAATATATCCAATCGATCGGTATATTGGAGCAACTACTGCTGGTTCTGTGGGTGATGCGCAAATGATGATGAGGTTGCTCACAAGACTGGCTGCTCTTCATCAACATACACATGAAGAAAAACATATGACAGTTCAACATTGCGCCAATCAAGCGGCCGATATTCTTACTCAAGAGTTTAGAGCAAGAAACCCGCTCCATATGGTCCTTATTGTAGGCGGAGTAGATATGACTGGGGGGGGCAGAATATATTCCACAGACCCTGCTGGAGGGATTATAGAAGATTCTAAATTTATCTCAACAGGGTCTGGTTCTAGTTTCGTTTATGGAGTGCTTGAAGATCGGTACAAGAAAGACATGTCTATAGAAGAGGGGGTGGATTTAGCAATAAGATCGATTAGTGTTGCTATGAAAAGAGACTCTGCGTCTGGCGGCACAATTCAGGTCGTGACGATTACGAAAGAAAATGGCTTTGTTCAGATTGATCCAGAATATATAATGGACAAGATTGAGCAATTTGAACTTGCCAGGAAGTGAGTGAAATGACAGAAAATAATAAGTAAGCTATTACAATTAACGTTAATGGAGAATTAGAACAAGTTGAAAATGCTCAGACTGCTGTTGATAGGGGATTGCCTGTAGTTGGAATAAAAGCTGCTGATAGCGTAGTAATGTTAGCAGTTGTTAAAAAGTCAAGTAAGCTTCAATTTCCATTCAAAAAAATTGAAGTAATTGACAACCATATTGTAATGGCTACAGCTGGAATGATCGCTGATGCTAGAGTATTGATCAACAGGGCAAGGATTTTGGCACAACAAGATATTTCTGGTGAGCCGATTGACGTTCGAGAACTGGTCAACAAAATTTGTGACCTCAAGCAACAGACTACACAACATGCGGGAATAAGACCATTTTGTGTTTCTTTGATGGTTGTTGATAAAGACAGACTATTTACAACAAGCCCAGATGGGTCAGTTGATGAATATTTTGCTTGGGCTATCGGAAAAGAAAATGAAGAAATAATTAAGTTTTTGGAAGAAGCACACAGTTTCAATTTAACAGAAAAAGAAGCTGTTACCATTGGCATA
>DAOWDS010000057.1 GCA_030638895.1 Candidatus Moraniibacteriota bacterium
AAAAATTGACCTTTTATCTTTTCCTCTCGGTCAACTGGTTTAGCACCTTTCTTAAGTTGTCATATTTAAGAGGTTGCCGACGGACTGAAAAACTATTCAAACCTAAAAATGTTATTTTTGAATGGTTTCTAACGAGCCAGCGCTCTATCCGCACTCTTGATAAAATAATATTCAATTATTAAATTAATTATATCAAAACATAAAAAGCAAGTCAAATAAAAATTCGCGAATTAAATTATTTTTTACAAACACCGTCTGCCCATAATCCTTTTTTTGCTTCCCTCGCGTCTGTTTCTACCTGCTTAAATTCATCCTGATATTTATAAGGAACATTATAAGTATATTCATAAGCATAGCCATCCTTAATCATTATTTTATTAAAATTAGTTCCATCCTCTAAAAAAATATATCTTAACAATCTCCCATATTCGTCTTTATCGCTAACCGCATCATCTCCTTCCAACCTAATTCTTTTATTAATTAACGCTTCTTTTACTTTTTTTGAAGCCTCTCTGCCAAAACATTCCACTGGCCTGCGAGGATCTACTATTTCTGGAGTATTAATGCCAATGAGGCGTATAGTTTCATTTTTACCGCCTATCATAACAACGACAGTATCGCCGTCTATTACTTTAATAATTTTATATAATTTGTTTTGTGTTTTATCTAAATTTGAATTATCAAATTCAGTTTTATCAATAAATAAAAAATTACTTAACAAATAAATTAAACCGACAATAGTTAAGCTAAAAATAAAAACAAGAATAAATCTTTTATTTATTTGGAAAAGTTTATTCATAAATGTTCATTCTATTTAGAATATAGACGTAGTACATATTATTTATATTATTGATATTTTTGTTACTTTGAAACTCCCAAGTATCAAAGTAAAATAGTTCTTCGCTTGCCAATTTTTTCTCTAATCTTCTGTTTTAAAAATAATTTTTCACAATTTCTAATTTTTCTTTTTTTGACAATGATTTAATTCTCATTTCCTCCTTAGTTGCTGTAGACCGATTACGAAATTTTTTTGAATATACCAACTGAATTGGTCTTCTATTCCGAGTATATTTTGCGCCAAGTTCAGAAGAATTGTGCTCCTCTATTCGTCTTTTTAAATCAACAGCAATCCCAGTATACAAAGTTTCGTCAGCGCATTTTAGAATATAGACATAATACATATTATTTATATTTTATTTTTTCAAATAATTTCCCGACATCAACTTCTTATTCTTTAATTCGCGCAAGTTAAAGAATAGATAATAAGTGTTTAAGAAATTGGGGATTTCTTTAGTCCTTCTCGAGAATATCAAGAGTAGGATGCTTCTTTGCTATATTTTAAATATCTTAAAATTGCCAACCTTCTTAAATTTGCCACGGATTTTAAAATCTTCTCTAAATATTTTAAATCACTATTTTTTATAAAACACTAAGTTGGTTTTTATCCAATCTTCTGTCTAATTATATAACACAACTTCTTATTTTCCTATTGCATTCTCCAACAGACAACTATTTTTCAAACCATTCTCTAATTCACGCTAACTGACGAATTTAGAATGACAAAAAATAGGCGCCTACTATGTTTATCATACTCTCAAAAATCCTGGTTGAGTTTCCTTAGTTTGAAGTTATTTTTCTCTCTTAATAAATTTAAATATTAAAAGTTATTCTATATCTACTTTTTGAAAGATAAATGGAACTTTTTTAATATATTCATCTATGGTTATATTCAAATTATAACCCAAAACGTAATCAAATACTTTTTCCGTATTTTATCGCAATTGAATGAATATTATTGCTTGAAGTATAAAGAGCTGCTTCATTTTCCTCGGCAAATTTCTGCGCCATATCATGGCACATTCCATATCTTTCTTTTTGTTCTTTTGTCATTGCTTCAGGATGAAGAGCATTTTTTTTCAGGATCGTCAATGTCTTTTATCCTGTAAGACCCAATCGTTTTAATATTTTTTTCTTTTCTAATATTTTCAAACATATTTTTTCAATATTTATCTTGATTTAATTTTACCATAAAAAGTTTTATTAGCAAATAAAAAAAGACCTTTTAACATGCCCAATATGGCAAAAAAAAGAAAAAATTAAAAAAACCACAAAATGAATTGAGGCGTTATTTCTTTGAGCCGTTGCGCGGATTCGAACCGCGGACCTATTCCCTACCAAGGAATTGCTCTAGCCAACTGAGCTACAACGGCAAAGAGTATTTTGGAGCCGACTGTCAGATTCGAACTGACGACCTGCTGTTTACAAAACAGCTGCTCTACCACTGAGCTAAGTCGGCAAAATTAACTCACAACCTACAATCAACAATTTATAATTATCTTATTTCTCTGCTGCTTCAATAAATTATTATTTATAAATTATGCATTATTTTTCTTCTTTTTCTCTTTTTTTCATTTTCTTAATCAGGTCAGAAATTTTCTTCTTAGCCTTTTTATAAGTTGGATCTATTTTTGTAATTTGACGGAAACAAGAAATTGCGTCTTTGTAATTTCTTCTTCTTGAATATATAATTCCAAGCTTCCAATATGTTTTTATGTCAATAGGATTTTTAAGTATCACGTCTAGATACTCTTTTTCTTTTCCTTTTGTGTCTTCTTCTTTTGAAATATTATTAATTATTTCTTTCTTTTTGTTTTCGATTGCACCACTATTTATATTTTCCAAAACCTCAATTTTTTGCAAGTCATTTTCCATAAAACCCGCTTCTTTCTTATTTATATCGTTTTCTTCAACCTCTTCTTTTTTTGTATCTTTATCTTTTTGCATATTATTAGATCCTTCGCTTTTGTCAATTTCAGTTGCTATGTGCTTCTCTCTTAATTTGCCCAGAAGAGAAATAATTTGATTGTCAATTTTCAGAAAACTAATTCTAATTTTGCGCAAGATTTTTTCAAGCCAAACCCACATCAAATGAACCTTTTCTTGATTTCTCTCTTTGCTAATCCTGTTTTTTATCCTTCTATAAAGATAGAAAAAAATTTCTTTATCTTTCTTAACTTTTTTTTTCTCAAAAAATAAATTTTCTTCATTTAAATCATTTGCCTTTGGTATATTTCTGCCCAAAATAATAATAATAATTCCTATTGAAATAATTATAATAATTTGTGGCATTAAATCAAATTCCATATTTTTTATTTTTTATACGGCTCTTAAGTCTTTAGCTCTCTGATATGCACCTTTTTTTTGCTTTTATCTTCAAATTCAACAACAACTTCAGTTATCAACACATCTAATTCTACGACTTTGCCTTTTTTATCTTCAATTATAAAACTTTCGCCAACCTTTGGCATTTTAGCTAAATTTTTCCTATATTGTTCAGATTCAAAGCCTAAACAGCATTTAAGCCTTCCACATAACCCCGAAAGCCTTTCACTTCCTCTCTGTCCCATCTGCTGAACTTTGGCATCTTCTGTTGTAACGCTTTTCAAATTGCCTGAAAACTTTATACAGCACAGTTCTCTTCCACATACGCTAAATCCACCCTTCCCTCTTGCTTC
The DNA here is from genome assembly GCA_030638895.1 of Candidatus Moraniibacteriota bacterium. GTDB lineage: Bacteria > Patescibacteriota > Minisyncoccia > JAHIHE01 > JAGLIN01 > DAOWDS01. The sequence continues at coordinate 3,516 of DAOWDS010000057.1, forward strand.
ATCTCTGGAACCAATTTGTTGCAGTCTTATGGATCTTTGAAATTGCTTTGAAAGATTTTTAACCAAATCGCGAAAATCAACTCTTCTTTCAGCAATAAACGAAAAAATGATTCTTCCTCCATCAAAACTAAAACGCGCATTAACGATTTTCATTTCCAATTTTTTCTTATTAACTAAACCTCTGCAAATACTGACCGCATCTTCACTTTTTTTCTTATTTTTCTCTATGATCTCAAGATCAACCAAAGTCGCTTTTCTTGTTATATTCAAAACTTTTTCTTCATCTTTAATATTTATTTTTTCAACTACTCCGCTTTCTGTTCCAGAATCAATATTAACAATAACAACATCTCCAACTTCCAGGCTCCAATTCCCAGAATCAAACACAAGCGGATCATCCCATGGAAATATTTTTGCGCTTATTTTCATATTAATTTTATTACATTTCAAACCTGATAAATTTATTCACTTTTATATTTTCTCCCAATTTTGCAATTTTTTCAGTTATCAATTGTTCAATAGTGAGATCAGGATTCTTGACAAATGGCTGCGGCAATAGACAAACTTCGTCAAAATATTTTTTTGTTTTTCCTTCAACTATTTTTTCCGCGATATTTTTCGGTTTATTCTCTTTTTTAACTTCTTCTTTTAATTCTTCCATTTTGATTTTTATTTCTACAGAATCTATTTCGCTGTGATCAATATATTTCGGACTGGCAGCTGCGATATGCATTGCAAGATCATGGGCAAATTCTTTAAACTCCTCATTTTTCGCGACAAAATCAGTTTCACAATTAATCTCAACTAAAACTCCTACTTTTCCGTTGCTATGAATATATGAACCTATATACCCTTCGGCCATACCCCTGCCACATTTTTTATCAGCCACTTTGGATCCGCTTTTTTGCAAAATCTTTATTGCCGCTTCAATATCACCAGAGCTTTCTTCAAGCGCCTTTTTACATTGTATCATACTTGTGCCAGTGCGATCTCTTAAATTTTTTACTTCTTGCGCTGTAATCATAATATTCGTATTAATATTTAAACATATAAGCTACAAACATTTTAGACTTTTAATTTTATCCTTTATACATTTTTAATTTCCTTTTTAGCTTCAATTATCGTATCAGAAACAATATTTGTTAACAGCTTGATTGCTCCAATAGCATCATCATTGGACGGAATTGGATAATCAACCAGCGTAGGATCAATATTTGTATCCGCAATAGCAACTATTGGAACATTTTTTGAGTTAGACTCGGTAACCGCAGTCAGGTCTTCTTTTATATCAATAATAAAAACAGCTTCCGGAAGCTTTTTCATAGTTTTAATACCGCCAAACTTGCGTTCAAGTCTTGTAATTTCCCTATCTATTTCTAGTCTTTCTTTTTTATTATATTTCTTTTCCAATTCTCCGCTTTCTTTTTCCCATACCATTTTTTCAAGCCTTTTTATACTGCTTGCAATTTTTTCAAAATTTGTAAATGTCCCGCCAAGCCATCTTTCTGTAACATAAGGCATACCGCATTTTTCCGCTGATTCTTTGACGATTTTTCTCGCTTGTTTTTTTGTGCCAACAAAAAGAACTATTCCGCCTCTAGACGAAATATCTTTTATAAATTCAATGGCCCTATTTAATTCTGTTACAGTTTTACCTAAATCTATGATACTTATACCATTTCTTATTGTGTAAATATACTGATTCATTTTCGGATGTTTTTTGGCTTTTTTATGGCCAAAGTGAACTCCAGCTTTTAGCATGCTCATCATGCTGATTTCTTCATTTTTCTTACTTTCCATTTTTTTTACCTTTCTTTTACTGACATATATTAATCTAAACATAGATATATTCGCAATCCATATTTAAACAAAGTTGTTTACTTTTCTATTAATGCCAGTTTTGCCAAAAAATTGGCGAATTTAATAAATTAAAAATATAAAAAGCTTTAAATAACCTTAATACTCAAACATTGTATCACAAAAACAAAATATGGCAATAGCATATTGAAATAAATAGACAATATTTATAAATATTAAAAAAGATGAATACAAAAATTTGCCAAAATCAAAAATTCCTGTTAAAATCTATTTGCGTTTAGAAAGCGCTGGTTTTTTAATTTTATTATTATAACAAAGGATATGAAAAAGAATATACATCCAAAATATAACGAATGCAATGTAAAATGCGTTTGTGGCAACGCTTTTACGACAAAATCAACATTAACTAACATCAGCGTTGAAGTTTGCGGCGCTTGCCATCCTGTATATACAGGAAAGCAGAAAATTGTAGATTCTACCGGAAGAGTTGAAAGATTCCAAAAAATGGCCCAAAAAAGATCAGTAAAAGTAAGATCAAAAGCAGAAAAAAGAATTAAAAAATCAGAGAAAAAAATTGAATCTAAAAGTAAAATTGAAAATAACACATTAGAAAAAAAAGAAAAGTAGCTTGTTTGCGGTTAGCGCCTCATTTTAACTTTGTTTTATATTAAAATAAAACAAAGTTAAAATGAGGCCGTTTATAAATTACGCGTATGTTTAATATAACAAATACGTAATTTTTAAAATTTTAAATTATATGAAAAACAAGCTGGAAAAAATGAAAAAAGAATACGAAAAAATTACAAAAGAACTCAGTAAAGCTGGTGTTGTTTCTAATACAAAAAAATTTAAAAATTTAAATAAAAAACAGGGTAAACTTAAAGAAATTATAGATAAGTACGAACAATTTTTAATAATAGAAAAAACTATAAAAGAAAACGGCGAGATAATAAAAGTAGAGGATGACAAGGAATTAATATTAATGGCTGTTGAAGAAAATGAAAAATTGGCAGAAAAAAAAGAGCGATTGGAAAAAGAGATTAAATTTCTTATAATTCCAAAAGATCCAAAAGACGAAAAAGATGCATTGGTAGAAATTAGAGCTGGCGCGGGAGGCGATGAGGCTGGACTTTTTGCTTCTAAATTGTTTAGAATGTATGCAAAATTTGCTGAAAATAATAATTGGAAAACAATTATCTTAAACTCTAACAGAACAGCTATTGGAGGATTTAAAGAAGTTATTTTTGAAATTAACGGACAAGACGTATATTCAAAAATGAAATATGAAAGCGGCGTTCATCGCGTACAAAGAGTGCCAGAAACCGAAAAACAAGGCCGTGTGCACACTTCAACTGTAACTGTCGCGGTTTTACCTCAAGCCGAAGAGACTGATATAGAAATAAAAAACGAAGATATAAGAATTGATATATTTCGCTCATCGGGTCCAGGCGGACAAAGCGTCAATACGACAGATTCTGCCGTCAGAATAACGCATATTCCAACGGGAGTAACTGTATCCTGTCAAGATGAAAAATCACAGTTGAAAAATAAAAACAAAGCTCTGCAAATTTTGCGATCAAGGCTTCTGGCGGCCGAGGAAGAAAGAAAAACAAAAGAAGATTCTGGAACAAGAAAAAGCCAGATTGGCACTGGAGATAGAAGTGAAAAAATAAGAACGTATAATTTCCCGCAAGACAGAATTACGGACCATAGGATTAAAAAAAGCTGGCATGAAATTGAAAGTATTTTAGAAGGAAATCTTGATGATGTCATTAGCTCTTTACAGCAGACAGATCAAGAGAAAAAAGAAAAGAACAAATAAGAAGTCGAAAAAATGTGAACTAGCAATCTTTTCCAATCCTTTTATTTTATTACAAGCTGAGAGGCTATTTTTTTATGCCAACATCTAGCAATTTAAAACACTCGGTATCTAATTGGACATCAAGTGTCTGGTAAATATATGAAGTCTAACTTACAAATTAATCCCTACAATTAAATATCCCGCGACCAATAAAAATACTTGAACAATAAAAGCGGCAAGAATAAGAAAATAAGATGCTAATTTTTCCTTATTGTATAATATATAACCAAGAATTGAATTAAAAAGAATTAAAATTAATCCAACAAAAGAAATAAAATAAATTTTTTCATAATTACCGAGATAATCTACTCCAAAAATTAGATTATAATGCAAAATTATAGGATAATCGCTTTCTTTTTTATTTTGAAAAAAATAAATCCAAAGAGACATATTTAACAACAAGCTCAAAGCGGTTAAATTTACAATTAATCTGTCTTTCCAAAATAAATTTGAAAAAAATAGTTTAAATCCGCTCAATAAAAATTTAACAAAAATAAAAATTCTTCTTATAATAATTTTTATTGATTTTTCTCTTTTCTCTGGCATTTATTTTGATTAGATGAATAAGCTTTACGCATTTAATATCTTATTCTGATTAAAATTCTTTAGCGATAAATCAACAACGCCACAACATAGCCCGCTATAGAAAAAAATGCTATCATTGGAAGGGCTGGAATCGCCCTTTTTTCTTTTTGAGTTACAAAAACTATATGATCAGCAACAAGCCCCATAATCGCTCCGAGAATTATGGCAATAGAAAATTTAATTCCATCAACAAAGGCGGAAGTTGCAAAAAACAAAGGCAGAGCTATATCGCCAGTTCCGAGAAAAATAAATTCGTTCCTATTTTCAGCTTTAATAACACTAAACTTATTTTTCCATAAAGAAAAGCTTTTTGGGATTACAAGCGCAAGCACAGCTCCTTTTTCTGCCATGCCCTTAAAAAGTTTTACCATATGGCATGTTTTATAGACGGCTATAATGTCATAAACAGAAAGCAAAATTAATATAAAAAGAGCAAAAATCGGATTAATGCTAGCTCCTAAGCTTGCGGCAATGCCTGAAATTCCAATTATAATAATAATATTTTGAGTCCAAATTCTCGAATACGCAAATCGAAAAACAACTAGCGCGACTGAAACTAAAAATGCGTAAATTTGTGAGAAAAAAAGTCCAAAAGGTCCTTGCGCGCCAAAAATAATCGCCGCCGCAAAAAAAAATTCAAACAGAAATTTGCCCTTGAATTTTCTTAAAAACAGCAACATTAATAAAGTGGCAATAAAAAACGAAAGAAGAAATTGAAACATATTAATTTCAGCAGGTTCATAGAATGGCCTCAAGCCAGAAAAATCGGGTTCCGGCTCTGGTTGCGGCGGAACATAAATAGACTTGATTGACTCCGAAGTATAAGCAACTTTTCCAGTCATCATACTGTTTACTACCAAAATAGACAGCATTGAAGTTAATAAAAAAGCAACAATTATCTGAATTAAAAAATTAAATTTTAAATCTTTTTTATTTTTCATTTTCTGTTTAAAATTGTTTAAAACTACAGGAAAATTAAATTTTATTTTTTCCTAAAAACCAGCCAGCTATTTTCTTTATTTTTACCAACTCCAAAGCCCCTTGTTTTTATGAGAGCATATTCGCCTTTTATTTTTTTGCCGTTTAACTTAAAAATAATTTCTTTAAATTCTTCTTTTTCATTATATTTTTTGCTTATTAGCTCATATTCCCCATTATCCCATATTTCCACTTTTCCAGCTCCATAATTTCCCTCTTCTATCACTCCCTCAAAATCAATATAATCTACATTATGATCTTCTACTTGAATCGCAAGCCGTTTTATTCCCGCTTCTTCTGAAATATTTTTCGGCACGGCCCATGATTTAAGAATAAAACCTTCACTTCTCTTTTTATCTCCCGCACCTATTATATCAGCAGGCATTTCCAGCCTAAAATCATAATGAAGATGGCTTGCATGATGTTTTTGAATAACAAATCTAAACTGAGTTTTATTAGATTGAGTTGGCATAATATTTTATACGTTGACTGAATTTAATATAAATGATATTTTATTTTTATTCCAACACAGCCTTTATTCTTCTCACGCCAGAGCTTGAAGACTGTTCTTTTTTAATTTTGAATTTTCCAAGTTCGCTTGTATTTTTCACATGAGGACCGCCGCATATTTCTTTTGAAAAAGCCTGTCCTGAGCTTGTCGCAGGTCCTATCGTATAAACTTTCACCTTTTCCCCATATTTAGACTCAAACACGCCCATAGCGCCAAGATGCTTCGCGTCTTCCAAACTCATTTCTTCGAATGAAACCGGAAGGTTTTTTTGTATCTGCTCATTCACCACTTCTTCAACCTTCTGTTTTTCTTCATCGGTTAATTTATTTGCGTGAGAATAATCAAACCTCAATCTTTCAGCGGTTATATTGCTTCCTTTTTGAAACACATGTTTACCCAAAACCCTTCTTAATGATTCTAATAATAAATGCGCCACGGTATGAAGTCTGGTTGTTTCCTCGCTCGAATCAGCAAGTCCGCCTTTAAATTTTCCAGCCGAAGCTGTGCGGGAAAGAGCTTGGTGTTTTTTGAGTTCTTCGTTGAATGACTTGATTATTTGATCTTTAAATGAAAATTCTCTTTTGAAGTAACTTTTTATTTCTTCCAATGATACTTCTACCGGCAAACCGTCACTCTGATAAAGATCAAAAAGCTCTCTGCCTATTTCTTTCGCCCTTTTTTCAAAATTAGCCCTTGGAACAGCCATGCCCGCAGGTGTTTTTACATATCTTAAAAAAATTGCGTGTAGTTTTTTTATACCCCTTTCTAATGTCCTCTCAAACTTATTCTCCTCTTTTATAATCTCCTCTAAAATATTATTCTTATTCTTCTCAAGTTCTGGATAGAATTCTTTATAAATTTCAATCACAGTTTCAACGAGTGGCGATAAAAATCCATTTGGCAATTTCAACAAATTTCCATGCCTGATTGCACGCCGCAATAATCTTCTCACAATATATCCCCTGTCTAAGTTAGAAGGAACAACGCCGTCAGAAATCATAAAAACGGATGTTCTGGTATGATCAGCAACAATTCTTTCACTTTTAGATTCATAGCTAGGCAAGTTCACCATAACATTATTGTCCTGATTGTCATTCTGAGCCATAGACAAAAGAAGCCCAGAATTAGACTCCTTGCGTGTAGTTACGGGATTGCTTCGTGCTTCGCCCTCACAATAACAATATATTAACTCTTTAGCCTTCATAACAATCGGCGCTAACACGTCCGTTTCGTAAATATTATCAAATCCATTTAAAATCGCTAAGGTTCTTTCCATTCCCATTCCCGTATCAACATTTTTCTTTTCAAGTGGAATATATTTTCCTTCGGCATTTTTATTATATTCCATAAAAACATTATTCCAGATTTCCACATATCTTCCGCAATGACATCCCGGCTTGCAATCATCCTGATTTGGACATTCTTTAAAATTTACAGACTGACCAAGATCAATAAAAATTTCCGTATCAGGTCCGCACGGCCCAATTTCTCCGGCAGGTCCCCACCAATTGTCTTCTTTTGAAAGCGGAAAAATCCTTGCGTTTTCATTATTCTTTTTTTCTTTGTCAAAAATGTCTGTATTAATCCCAAATTTTTCAAAACACTCCTGCCAAATTTTGATTGACTCTTCGTCACGAGGAGTATCTTCATTTCCCTCAAAAACCGTGACTTTAATTTTTTTAGGATCAATTCCAAGCCATTTTTTATCAATCAAAAATTCAAAACTCCAACGAATTGAATCATCCTTAAAATAATCGCCCAACGACCAATTTCCAAGCATTTCAAAAAAAGTATTATGCGTACTATCGCCCACATTGTCAATATCCCCTGTTCTAACGCATTTTTGAACATTCACAAGCCTTTTTCCTTCAGGATGAATTTCGCCAAGCAAATATGGCACCAAAGGATGCATCCCCGCAGTCGTAAAAAGCACAGTCGGATCATTTTCAGGTACTAAAGATGCTGAAGAAATTTCGCTATGCCCTTTTTCTTTGAAAAATTTTATATATTTTTGACGCAATTCTTTAGATGTCATAAATTATATTTAGTATTTAGAATCAAGCTTAGTGTTTACTATTAAAGTATATCTCAATTCAATAAAAAAATAAAGGGATTGCCTTTATTTGTCAATTTTTTGTCCTTTTAAGATATCAACCTCTTCTTTAAGGATTGCTACTGTTTCTTTTAAGATATCAACCTCTTCTTTAAGGATTACTACCACATTACAGACGGAATTAAAAACCAATGTTAGGTTTTCCGGCGTTAATTTTTGGGTATTTATTTTACGAAGTATTTCATTTCCTCTTTCTTCACGCGACATTATTTTGCTTAATGCAGAACTGACTGCAACCATAATTTATCCTCCATATTCAAATTATATCCAAACAATATCAAAGCTATCCATCTTTGTCAAACTCACAAACTAATAATTCATAACCAATAACCCAGTATTTCCCATTTTACCACATAGTGTATTTTACAACAGACGTTGTAAAATACACTATGGAAATAAAAAAAATATTTTAGTATTATTGAATATTTCCATTATGTTATAATTCCTCCTCCTAAAATTTCACTTCCTTTATAAAAAACGATTGATTGTCCTGGCATAACCGCTCGCTGTGCTTTAGAAAATTTAACTGCATATTTTTCTTTGATTTTATTGACAACCACAAGTTCTTCGTCCATGCTATATCTTACTTTTGCTTTTATTTTAAGAGGAAACTTGGAAATATTACCGGAAATCCAATTTACCTTTTTTACTACAAGCTCATTTGAAAATAAATTTTTGTAATTTTTATTATTGCTTACGATAAGCTGATTTTTTTTACGGTTCATTCCAATCACATAATACGGTCCAGTTCCGCCAATTCCAATATCCCTTCTTTGTCCTATTGTATATAAAGGCAGCCCTTTGTGCTTTCCTAACACATCACCGCTTACGTCAATTATTTCTCCCGGAATCAATTTTATATATTTTTTCAAAAAATCTCCATAGCGTTTGCTTTGTATAAAACAAATTTCCTGGCTCTCTTTTCTCTCCGCAATTTCAAAGCTATATTTTTTTGCCAAAATTCTAATATCTTTTTTTTCATAATCACCAATTGGGAAAAGGCAATGTTTTAATTTCTTTTGATTTAAAGTGTAGAGGAAATAGGATTGATCTTTATTTTCATCTTTGGCTTTTAATAATTTATAATTGATTTTTAGTTTTAAGTTTTTAGTTTTAAGTTTTTTTACATAATGTCCTGTCGCCACAAAATCTGCTCCAATAGCCATAGCCTTATCAATCATTACTCCAAACTTAATACTGCGATTACATTCAATACAAGGATTTGGAGTTCTGCCTTGCTTATATTCAAAAAGAAAATAATCAACGACAGCTTTTTTAAATTCTTTATCAACATTTATAGAATAAAATTTAATGCCAAGCTTTTGAGCGACTTTTCTTGCTCCTTCTTCCGCCTCGCGAGAACAGCATCTATTTTCAATATGCGTATCAATCGCTTGCAACTTATCCGAAACATCATGCCAAAAATACATAAAAACACCGATGACTTCATAGCCTTGTTCTTGCAAAAGTGCCGCTGCCACAGAAGAATCAACTCCGCCGGACATTCCGACAATAACTTTTTTTGATTTATTTATTGCTCTTGACATATTTTTATTATTATGATATGATGTTTTGTTAAGTAGGAAAATTATCATATTTCAACTTAACATAATATTTTTTATTATTTAGAAAAGGAGGGCAATTTAATGCCAACGCAAGATGAGATACTGAAAAAGTATAACGAGAATCACAAACAAAATTCAATCAGAAGAACAAGAACAGAAGCAATAAAATATCAGCTTTATGGCTGTCAAACTTGCGGAACAATAGATGACACACTCCGTATTGGAGATGTTATCAAAGTTCTCGACAGGACTAGCAATGCTTGGAACAATAAAACGGGCACCATAACTTCATTTGAAGTACTTTTTAACGGAAACGTTATAATGTGGTTTAGGGGATATTTCGGACATATTATTGGTACTAAAATACAAAAATTGTGTCCAAAATGTCTTGAACCCGTTCACGAAATGATCATATAATGATCAAAGCGAGATTTGCTCCGCGGAGTACATCTCTTCTTTTTTTTATTTATACAGCTCCTTCAGATATTTATCCTTCTTAAAAAATTTGTCTTTTTGACAAAATTTTTATTTTTTCACTCATCGAAGTCTAACTTCGGGCACCTGAAGTTAGACTTCTTTAATCATATAATTCTTTCAAAAATTTATCCTTCTTAAACTTCTTGATATTCTTCGTCACCTGCTTATAAAATTCTGGGTAGTGAATTCTGTTTATCCAGCGGAATTTATGAAGTTGGCGATATGGTTTTTTTTGATGATGGGCAAGCTCGTGCGCGATAACGGCAAGAATACTGCTGTATTTTTTTGGCTTTTTAAGTTTCTGCGTATAAATATCAACAACAACTAATTTTGATTTTAAATTAGTATATCCGAGTTTGTAATTTTTCACATATCCATCTCCTACTCGTATTACTTTTGGCTTAAAAGTAAAATCTCTAAGCTTCAATGCTTCGCAAGATCTTTGAAATATTTTTTCACAATTTTTTTCGTGAGTGTTCATAATTTATAATTAAATGTCATTCTGAAAATTTCTATCCTCAAAATACCATTTCAACGCTTCCTTCACAACTGGCACGGCCGCGGCATATCCCTCCCCTCCGCCTTCTACAATAATCGCCATAACAATTTCTGGATTGTCATAAGGAGCATACGCGATATACCAGGCATGTGTTTTTTGATTTCCATAATATTGGGCGGTTCCTGTTTTACCTGCAACTTCTATCTGCAGATCATATAGTGCTATTCCCGAACCCGATGTAACATTTTCTCTCATTCCTTTTTGAACCCATTTTAAATTTTCAAGATCTACAAAATTCTCTCTAATTATCTTTGGACTGATATCTTTAATTATATTGCCATCAGAATCTATAATTTTATCAACTACTTGCGGCTGAAATAATTTTCCTCCATTTGCGATTACAGCAGTATAACTTGCAATTTGAAGCGGAGTCACCAAAATATCGCCTTGTCCTATGGAAACATGATAAGTGTCGCCTATATACCATTTTTCGTCTTTTTTGTCTTGCTTCCATTGCTGATCTGGAACAAGACCAGTTTTTTCTCCAGGAAGATCAATGCCAAGCGAATTGCCAAGTCCGAAAAGATCTGCGTATTTTTTGATTCGATCGATTCCCAAACCCTCTATGCCGCCGTATCCGCCGCCAACCGTATAAAAATATACATTGCAAGATTGCGCGAGGGCTCCAGTTAAATCAATCATCCCGTGAACCTTCCAATCTGGAAAAATATACGATCCTACATATATTGCCCCGCCACCGACTATTTTGCGTTTAGGATCTATAATTTTTTCCTGTAAAGCCGCCACTCCGACAAGAGGCTTAAAAGTTGATCCTGGAGGATATTCTCCGGCAATCGTCTTATTTAAAAGAGGATTGGTTTTATCAGCAAGTAATTTGTTATAATCGTCATTGTTAATTCCTTTCGCAAAAAGATTATTATCATAAGAAGGAAAATTAACTAGCGCGAGAACCGCGCCGTTTTTCGGATTTAAAGCAACGACAGAAGCTCCTGCTTCAGTTTTAAGTTTTGTTATAATTTTATCCAGTTCATTATATATTTTTTTTTGCAAGCCAGAATCTATGTTTAAAATCAGACTATTCCCCGATTCTGAATTTTCTTTTTTTATTACTCTTATTGTTTTTCCAAAAGAATCCACTTCAATCTCTTGCTTTCCATATTTTCCTCTAAGCTGTTCTTCGTAAAATAATTCTAATCCATCTTTTCCTATCATATCAGTAAGCTGATACTCTTGATAATTTTCAAGTTCAACCTCATTTATTCTTCCGCTATACCCTATAATATTTGAAAAGTATTTACTGTCAATATAATTTCGTATAGCGTTTTTCTCTAGTTCAACCCCGTCTATTTTCTTTATTTTTTCTTCCAGTATCAACGCTTTGTCTTTTTCTATATTTGCTAAAATTAAAACAGATTGATATAAAAATCTATCCGCTTTATCAATCTTCATCCTTAAATCGCTCTCACTTATTTCAGTTATATCGGAAAGTTTTCTTATTTTATCATTGATATTATTTTTATCTTTTAAAAAAGTATGTGGCATTATAATAAGATCAAAAATAGGCGCGTTAAAAATAATTTGTTTATTATTTTTATCATAAATTATTCCTCGAGGAGATTTAACAGCGACAATTCTTTTATAATTATTTTCTGAAATTTTTGCGTAATATCTTCCTTTCACTATTTGTAAATAGGCCGTTTGAAAAACAAGGACCAACAGAGCAAGAAAAAATAATTTTTTAACTGCATTTATACTCTCGCCACCTAAAGGGATTTCCATGTTATTTTCTTCTTTCTCCATAAAATCCAAAAAAAGCTCTTCTGGCTCAAGAAGGTCTTTATTTTTATTTTTTATAAAATACTTATTTTTCATCTTTGCGCAAAAGAATATAAGTTAAAGGATAAATCATAATCATCGTATAAATTATTTGAAAAACAATTATAAGCAAAAATTGCTTTGCATTTAAAAAAATTTGTTGAAAATCACTGGTATTGATTAAGAAAATATATACAACATTGTAAACTAAAATAGAAAAAGAGGAGATAAAAAACAAATTATATGAAAATAATTCTTTAAGAAAATAATGATTTAGATATGATGAAATAAAAATCGCGACAAGAATACTAACAATAACAGAACCAAAACAATTTCCTGAGAATATATCCAAAATAAATCCAGCTAAAAAAGCTGGGTAAAATATATTTGCAGATTTACTATCTAGGGCCGAAAACGCCAACAGCAACGCAAGAATAATATTTGGAATATGATTACCAGCAAAAAACTGCGGGATAAAAGTAATTTGCAAAAATAAAAACGTGAATAAAAATAATATGAATGTATAATTTTTTATTTTTCTATTAATCATATTTAGGAAACGGTTATTTGTTTATAACTCCATACTAGCTATAAATATCTCTTCAACTTTATTAATATCCACAAACATATTTATCTCTGCCGACTTGAAAACATTATTCGCAGATTCTTCTATATTTAAAACCCTTCCTATTATCAAACCTTTTGGAATTTTATCTTCCAATCCAGAAGTTATAATTAAATCGCCTACAGTAAGCTTTTCCGACTGATTGATCATTTCCAATTTTACCCCAGTCGCATAGCTGCCCCTAACAACACCATTAGATCTGCTAATTTGAGTTATAGAATTAATAGAACTTTTTGAGTCTGTTATCAGCATAACTTTCGAAAAATTGGTAAATACTTCTATAATTTTTCCAATCAACAAGCCTCCAGAAACAACAACTGGCTGTCCCTCTTGAATGTCATTATTTTTCCCTAAATCAATAAAAACGTACTTTCCAAAATTACTAGGGTCTCTTCCTGTAATGCTTGCCATTTGCCACTTAATACAAACTCCCGCAGAACAACTATTTTTTGAGAACTTCATCTGTTTTCTTAAAATTTCATTTTCCCTTTGCATTTCCTTTAACTTCAAAATTTCATAACCCATTTTTAAATTTTCTTCATTAATCCTTATATTTTCATTTTTAAATTCATCTATGTTTTCAATTGTCCAAAAAAAATTATTTACTTTATTGGAATATGTTTGGAATGTTTTTCCGATAGGACTTGCGAAAGAAGTTGTATAATTTTTTATTTGATTTAAATTTTCAGTCTTATTCAAAAAAATTAGCAGCGCAACTACTACTAATAAAAAAATAAAAGTTACTATTTTAGCATTGATTTCCTTATTCATAAAAGTCATATTAACATGTAAACATTTTAACATACTAACATATAAACAGACTGATACAGAAATTTGGGGATGTTAAAATGTGAGTATGTTAGTATGTTTATTGCGGGACTTTTTCATTTTCCGAAGAAACCAGAACTTCTCTTAATTTATCTATGTCTTCTAAAACAATTCCTGCGCCGCGAGCCACTGCCGTAAGAGGATCGTCTGCTACTTTTACTGGCATTTTTGTCTGTTCGCTGATCAATTTATCTAAACCGCGAAGCATTCCTCCTCCTCCTACAAGAATTATGCCTCTTGTCATAATATCAGCAACAAGTTCTGGCGGCGTTTCTTCTATAGTGGCTTTAATATTATCTATTAGAATCTTTATAGATCTTGATAATGCTTTTCTGACTTGATCATCGTTTACTAAAACTTCTTTAGGAAGCCCCGTTACAAGATCTCTGCCGCGCATTATTATTTCCATTTTTTTGTCTTGAGGATAAGCTGATCCTATTGAAATTTTTATATTTTCAGCTGTTTTTTCTCCTAAAAGCAAATTAGCTTCATCTCTTGAAAATTGGACTATATTTTCATTAAGCTCGTCTCCAGCATTTCTAAGGCTTCTGCTTGCTACAATTCCTCCCAAAGATATAACAGCAACTTCTGTTGTGCCTCCTCCTATATCAACAATCATATTGCCAGCAGCCTCTTGTACTGGAAGACGAACTCCGATTGCCGCTGCCATTGGCTCTTCAATAAGATATGCTTCCCTTGCTCCAGCGTTTATAGTCGCGTCAATTACAGCTTTTTTTTCAACTTCAGTAACCCCCGAAGGAACGCCGATCACAACTCTTGGACGCGGAAAAAATGCAAATGATTCCTTGTGAACTTTCTCAACAAAATATCTAAGCATTTGTTCGGTAACTTCAAAATCAGACACCACGCCGTCAACAAGCGGACGAGTTGCTATAATATGCGCTGGCGTTTTGCCGACCATTTTTTTTGCTTCCTTTCCAATCGCAAGAATTCTTCCAGTTTTTTTATTAATAGCAACTACAGAAGGTTCGTTTATAACAATCCCCTTGCCCTTAACATAAACGAGAGTATTTGCCGTCCCGAGATCTATTCCTATGTCATGGCTAAGATAGCCGAATAGTTTATTTAACATAAATTTAGTATTAAGTATTTAGTATTAAGTATTATTAATATCGCCACGCTTAATACTTGCCACTATTTTATTTATCCCAACCAACTTAAATCCATCCCTATCTCTTTTCTTAATTTCAACGCTATTGCTTTCCAAGGTCTTTTTGCTAATCACGATTCTAAGCGGAATGCCAATCAAATCTGAATCCTTAAATTTTACTCCGGCAGATTCATTGCGATTATCATATAATACATCTATTTTTTCCATTTGTAAAGACTTATAAATCTTTTCAGATTCTTTTATGGCTCTCTCGTCCTTGCCAATAGAAACAAGATGAACTTGGTATGGAGCAATGGATTTTGGCCAAATAATTCCATTTTCATCGTTAAACAGTTCAACAATCGTTCCCATAAGACGACTTAGTCCCATTCCATAACATCCCATTAAAACAATATCTTCTTTGCCGTTTTTATCTAAAAACTTGAAATTAAAAGCTTCAGTAAATCTAGTTTTTAACTTAAATATATTGCCAGTCTCAATTGCCTTTTTTTCTTTTAGGTTTTTATTTCCGCACACTGGACAAGATTGCTTTAAATCTTCTATAATTTCCCGATTAACAGCAATATTACACTTATTACAAATATAAATGATATCTTCTCCGGCTGAAGTTAGCGTTTGAAATTCATGTGAATATTTGCTAAAAGCTCCGCCCGAAGCAAAAGTTAAATAAGTTTTATCTTTAATTTCAACCCTGTCAAAAATTTTAAAATACGCATCTTTTGCTTTGTTATAAAACTTATTCAAATCTTCTTCGTTTATATGGAAAGAATATAAATCTTTCATTAAAAATTCACGCCCGCGAAGAATTCCCGACTTTGCTCTTTTTTCACTCCTAAATTTTGTTTGAATTTGATAAACGAAAAATGGAAAATCCTTATAAGACTTTATATACTTTTTTGCAAGAGGAGTCACAACTTCTTCATGTGTCCATCCAAGCCCATATTCTTTGTTAAAAAATGTTTTCACTTTCATCATTATATCTACGCCCCATCTTCCGGTTGTTTTCCAATCTTCTTTTTTTTGAAGCGCCGGCATTAAAATTTCTTGCCCGCCAATCGCGTCTATTTCTTCTCTGATTATATCTTCAATCTTTGACAAAACTCTTTTTCCCAAAGGCAGATAAGTATAAACGCCAGCCATTTCTTTGTGAATAAAACCGCCCCTTATTAAAAGCTGCGCGTTAACGCTTTGTTCGTCTTTAGAAATTTCATATGTAGTTTTTCCAAAAAGTTGTGATTGACGCATAGCATTGACAAATTATAATTTATGTGATAGATTAATAATGTAGAAAATCGGAGGGAATTTAAATGGAAAATGTCTTACACTCTGACAAAGAGTTTAAAGAAATAGTCCAGGCTTTCAGAGAGGGGGTTTTTCAATTTGAAAAACACAGAGCACTAAACCGTTCAAATGTCAATGCAGCATTGTAAATTTTATTGGGCTTAGGTCCAATATTTTTTTATCCAAATAATGCTGTAATCCTTCCCCAGATATCCAATTTCGCGACATCTTTAAATGTAACAACTACCATTAAAAGCATCAAGAGCATAAAACCCATATTATTCACTTTTGCTTCCCATGCCTGATTTATCGGCGATCCCTTTATTTTCTCTACAATTAAGAATATTAATCTTCCGCCATCTAGCGCTGGAAATGGAAGAGCATTAATAATAGCAAGATTAATGCTGATAAGCGCGGTGAAATTCAAAACTGCGATAATTCCAAGCGAAGCAGCTTGACTTGTCATTGAAGCAATTCCAATTGGACCGGAAACTTCTACGGCTGTCTTTCCTGTTGTTAAAAGGCTTTGTATAATTCCTCCAAAAGCAGTAATAATAAATATAGTAAATAATACTGTCAGTTCATAACCTCTTTTAATTGCTTCAAATATTGTAAACTTGACTATAGCCGTCTCAGCTAAACTTATTCCTTCAGATAAATTTACTCCCAATGCTCCTTCATTTTTTACTTCTTCTTTCCTAGGAATAATTTTTTTTATCAAATTCTCGTTTTCTCGTATTATACTAAAAACTATTTTTTCTCCTTTTTTTTCATTAATAGCGTCTTGTAGGTCTTTGATATTATAGATTTTTTTATCATCTACGCTTAAAATTTTATCACCTGTCTTAAGTCCGGCAATAGATGCGGGAGAATCTTCTGAAACTGCATTAATCATAACGCTAAAATCCATTGAAGGAATAATTTCCTTTGTTACGCGCTCCTTTCCTCGTAATATATCAATAACTATTTTTTCTCCGCTTTTTTCATTAATAGCGTCTTGTAGATCTTTGATATTATAGATTTTTTTATCATCTACGCTTACTATTGTATCTCCCAGCTTAAGTTCAGAAATCTCTGCTGGAGTATTTTTTATAACATTTGTAATTCGAACTTCAACTTGTCCAACGCTTTTCGCGCTTGACAAATCTTCATTATCAATATTCATCGGAGATCCTGCCATAAATATAAAACTAAATATTACAAAAGCCATAAAAAAATTCATCAAAACACCCGCTGAAATTATCTGAAATCTCTGAAAAATGCTTTTTGACCCAAAACTTCTTGGATTATCTTTATCTTCTCCGTCCTCACCCACAATTTTGCAAAATCCTCCTAAGGGTATCCAGTTTAGCGTATATTCAGTCTCCCCTTTTTTAAATCCAAAAATTTTCGGAGGAAAGCCAATGCCGAACTCGTCAACCTTTACGCCATAAAGCTTAGCCATAAAAAAATGACCCAGCTCATGAAAAAAAACTATAAACCCCAAAATGATGAGAAATAAAATTATTGTGGTTATAATCATAAAAATTTATATTAAGTAGTTAGCAACTCATAACTAGTATTAAGCATTTAGCATTAAGCTCTTATATTAAATTTGCTTAATACTAAATACTGTATACTAAATACTTATTATATCGTCATAATTTCCTTTTCTTTTCTCTCTGATTCTTCTTCTAATTTTTTATTTTCTTCATTTATAATTTTTTGAATTTCATCTTGTCCGCGAAATCTTTCATCTTCGCTTATCATATCGTCTTTCTCCAACTTTTTAACCTCTTTCATTGCGTCTTCTCTGGCATTACGAATAGAAATTTTCGCTTCTTCTAAAAGATTACGAAGATGCTTTACTAAATCTTTTCTTCTCTCTTCAGTCGGCTGAGGAACTGTAATTCTAATACTGTCGCCATCGTTTACAGGATTAAATCCAAGTTGAGACAGATTAATTGCTTTTTCGATTTCTTTAAGCTGATTGTTTTCCCAAGGCTTTATAAAAATATTTTTAGCGTCGGGAATGCTTATCGTAGATATTTGCTTAATAGGAGTAGGAGTCCCGTAATAATCCACGATAATATCTTCCACAAGAAAAGGAGTCGCCCTTCCTACGCTCAATGTTGCAATTTCATTTTTAAAATGATCCTGATTTTTTTCAAGGCTTTCCTTGAGTGTCTTCATTATATTTTCCATAAATTAATTTATTTTATAAAAACAACTTTTTAAAAATTATTTTTTTACTGGCTTATCGTAAAAAGCTCCTAAATAAATTATATTTGAATCTAAATAATCATTTACAGTATAACGCACATCTCCTTTTATCGGTATATCATAACTTGACCAACTTATGCCCTTGTTTTTGCTCTTATACAAAGCATTTCCAGCACCATAATAAATTATGTCATTTATCATGCCTATTTGCTTAACTTGCGGCGCAGTGCCCACAACCGTTAATGCCGGAGTTATAGTATTCATTTTTTGCCAAACATATCCTCCGTCCCTAGTTACTAATATAAGATTTTTATATGTTATATAAATCACAAGAGGATTTTTATTGTCAATCGTCATTGAACTTATTTGCGAATGATTAATTTTCATTGATAAAGAAATATTCATTAATTTATTTAAGATCATCCATTTATTTCCCTCTGCATGTTCAAAAATTTCTTTCTCTTTTCCTCCTAGCGACTGAAAAGTTTCGAGATTGTTTTCTACTACAGATTTGTAAATTTTATTTGTTGTTTTTACAATTATTCCCCTATTATCTTGAAAATCAATGACAAAATCTTTAACTCCCAATGAAAACCAACTTAAAGTATACCAAGTACTTCCTCTATTGTCACTTTTTATTAATCCTCCTTGTTCCGTGCCTATATAAACGGTATTGTTATGTAAAGGATCAATTTGCACATAATTTATTTGCTTTCCCGGTTCAGAGCTGACATAAGACAAAACCCAAGTTTTACCACCATTCTCGGATTTTAAAAGTTCTCCTCTGTTCCGGTTTAAAGTCGCGACATAAACTATGTTTGAATTTCCATTTTCTATCGCAATACTAAAAATTGTCGACTGATCATCTAAAATTTTATTTTCATCATTTATTTTTACCCACGAATCAGAACCGTTTTCCGATTTATAAAGTCCATTATTAACTGTTCCTAAATAAAGAACTTGATTATTTTGAGGATCCATTTTCATACTAGATATTTTGCTTTTGTCTAAAATAGTTTCTTCAGTTTCTATAAAATCATTTTTGTCTTCATTTATTTGATTCTCTTGTTCGCTCTCTTCATTTTCACCATCTTTTTCTTCTTTTATGCTCATTTTAATTTTATGTTCCCATTTTTTTCCTCCGTCAATAGTTTTAAAAACCCCTTGATGATCATTTCTTTCGTTTTCAAACGGAATCTTTTCTTCTGAAGAATTACTCGGAAATAAATTAAGACAGCCGGCAAATGAAGTTGTTATAATCGCAATAAACAAAATGAGAAATATTTTACTTGTTTTTTTACTCATAATTCAAATTTGAAATAGTTAAATTTGTAAAAATAAATTTTCAATAGCTAATTTAATATTTACATTTTTAGTTAGAAGGTTTTCTTTGGTACTATTTATCAAGTTTATATTGTTTTTAATTTTTAAAACTTCTCTTTTATTGATTTTATCCTCTTTTTTATTATATTCCCTTAACAAATCTCCTCTAAAACAAAAAGAGTATAAATTTAATAAATTAATAATTTCGCCTATTTCCTTTTTGGAAAGAATTTCAGCCTCATCAAGTCTTTCAGATTCACTTTTGTGAACGATACTTGAAAATCTGTTCATTGTGTCTATTAATTCTTCAATTTTATCTTCGTTGTTTATAAGCTCTACAATCTTGCCTGGTTTATATCCCGCTAATTCAATAACTTTTTCTGCTTTGGATTGATCGTTTATTTTATTTCTTACAAAATCTTCAAGCGCTTTTCTTTTTATTGGTAAAAATTTTAAAGCTTGACAGCGTGATTTTATAGTATCAAGTAAATTTCCAGAATTTGACGTTAAAAGAATTAAAATTGTTGTTCTGCTTGGTTCTTCTAGAGTTTTTAAAATTGCATTAGCGGCCGATTTGCTCATTTTGTCAGATTGCTCTATTATTACCACTTTATATTTTGATGAATAAGGAAAAAGGCTTAACTTTTTTTGAAGATCCCTGATCTGTTCAATTATAATTTGTTTTTTATCTTTATCAGGACATAAAATCACCAAATCCGGATTTTTTTCATTATTTCCCATTTGATTGCCTAAGAGCAATTTACAGAATGCTAATGCAAGTGTTTTTTTGCCAATATGATCAGGACCGTCAAATAAATAGGCATGCGACAGTTTTTTTGATTTATAACTTTTTTCCAGCATATCAACTATCTGTTCATTTCCTATTATCGCTTTTTTGAAAGGCATATTTTTAAATTTATGATAAATTTAAAATAGCATATTTCTATAGTTAAAGCAAATAAAATTGCTTGAATTTAAAGTAAATATGACTTACGCGTTTGCCATATTTAAGGAAGTCTTAGTAAAATTAATGAATATCAAATCTCAAAATTAAAATTTGAGTCAACATTAAAAGATTATCAGTATTTTTTACTAAAAAACGTACGTATGTTAAAATTCAGCTCTAGTTTGATATAATGCTTTATCTAATCCCAGAGCTTCCAAATCCTCTCTCGCCACGTTTTGTATTGCTCAAACTTTTAACTTCTTTAATTTCCGCTTCTTCCGCTTTTTGAAATAACATCTGCGCTATTTTAGTATTTTTTTTCACCCTATAATCTTTCTTTCCAAGGTTAATTAAAATTACAATGATTTCTCCGCGATAGGTTGAATCAATTACGCCGCCCATTGTTTTTATACAATGTTTTAAAGCTAATCCGCTTTTATCCCAAACAAGACCAACATATCCCCTAGATATTTCCATCTTTATTCCAGTTACAAATCCTTTATATTCACCAGATTTTAAAACATAATTCTCTTCAGCCGAATAAAGATCAATTCCCGCGTCGCCGCTATGAGCGTAATTTGGAATTTTTATATCTTTATTTATTTTTTGGATTTTAATTTTTAACATAAATATAATAATATTTAGCATTTAATATGATCGATTTCTCATGCAATTAATTTCCGACTACGCTGCTGCTTTTTACAAATTTAATTTTTCGTCTTGTTTATATTTAATTCCTCGTTTTACCGCCATCTCCGCTTTTTGCAGTTCTGTGCCCAAATCAAATGCGTGAGAAATCTCCGACACTGCGTCAGTTAATAACAATTTTCTATACATCGTAATAGCAGCTTTATTTTCCATTCCGTTTTGACGAAATTCCTGTATATATTCGCCTTTTGGAGCATGGTGTTTTACTATAATATATTCATTTTCAATGCTAATCATAAAATATCCCCTTGGATCATCAGCTTCAAATTGTATTTTATCCCCGTATTTCTTCACTATTCCTTCTGCCGTTTGCCATTCATTGTCATAAATATGCGCGCAGTTTGAAAAAATTGTAAGCGTTCCCATTTTTTTTGAAAGTTTGTCCGCTATATATTTTTGAACTGTCCTAAGTCCGAAAGCATTTAAAACCCACCCCGAAAAAATGGCATGGCTTCTAAAATATGCCGTTAAATTTAACTCATCGCCTAATGCCGTTGCCTGAACTTGGGTCATGCATGGCGCCCTTTCGGCTTTATGGTCATTCGTCAGATCAAACATCATGGCAATTGCCGCTCTGTCGGTGGGATATTTTTTAAGATAAGGAATAATTACCTCTTCTACTTGATTTATTCCCTTGTAATTCCAAAGTCTTTCTCCATAAGTATAAACTTCATCGCCCTTCTCTCCGCTCATTATATTGGCGGAATATTTTTCTATATCTTCTTCGCTTATTTGCATAAAAGGAAACATTTTAGGATCTGTAGGATTTTCTTCAGTAACTACCGCCGCAATATTAAAAAGTTCTTTGACGTTTCCTCCGTACCAAGTTGGGTTTTCAGTTCCAAACTTTAGAATCTTTTTTAAAATTTGCAGCCAGACATTTCCAATATACCCGCCCCTAACTTTAAACACCGATTGGTCAGTTGGAAATATTTTTACCTCCTTCTTCTTAGCGTCTGGAAAAATTTTAGATTCAAAGAATGGTTTGCCAACAGATTTATAACTGCTTATTTTCTTTTTTATTTCATTTATATTTTGAATACCGATCAAATTTTCTAATTTAACATTTTTACGAACCATATCTATAAATTCTTTTGGAATTTCCTTATGTATCTTGGCAAAATCACTGCCTATAACCATATGATCGTTGTCAACTCCTTTTTCAAAAAAATCAACAAGCACTTTCCCGCTTCCAGAAAGTTCCGTTCCACAGACAATTAAATATCTAATTGACGGCTTGGCAAGAATATTTCTAATTATAAAATTTATTCCTTCTTTTGAATAAAGCTGTCCGGCAATACAAAAAAAATCAGGGTTGATCTTGCTCATAATTTTTTTTGTCGGAGTCCAAAGAGTTACAATTGCAATCTCGCTTTCTAGATTACCCAATACAACATTTTCTTTAGAACAAACCGGCCAGTTTGTTTTTTTATTGCATTTTAACATTGTTGTAATTTAAATATTTTCAATTTGGTCTGATTTTAAAACATTATAGCCTCTTTTAGTGCGATCGCACATAAAGGCACTATATCTCTATTTCTTCTATTAAAAATAATTTAACGTATGAATCAAGTAAATTTTTTCTTAGGATAAATTCTGTTTCTTTTTGCACGTCATAAGGGCAAATCCAAATACTCCGCTGGAGCATTTTATATTTTAACAAAAGAAGTTTTTTTCTCAATAAATTTCTTGAATATCTTTTCTTTTCCGGAATATCAAAAATTATCATTTGCCATTTTCCGTCAGGCCTTTTTTTATTATTTTTCGTTTTAAGCTTTGCTTTTAAAACCTTTTCAGTCCCTTTCTTCGTTAAAACAATTCCATCGTTTTGTTCTAGGTTTTTAATTTTAATATATCCATTCTTCTTTAAGCGATAAATGAGTTGACTAAATTGTTGTTTCGTCTGTTTTCTTTCGTATTGCTTTTTTAATTTATGAAAAGATGGGCAACAATATTCTTTCATTTTTCTGTACGAGAAAATAGTAAGAGTTTCATCTAACTTTTCAGCATAATCATAGACATCTAATAAAAATTTTTCAGTAACTGGTAATTTCATGATTAATAATTATATTTAGCTTATATAAATTTATTGTACACCCATTTTAAACATACGTATAGTATCTTTTGGTGCGACCGCACACAAAGACACTATGGCTTTTTTTATGGGTTATTAGTTAAAAATTATAAGCATGGATAAAATTTATTGAGTATGAGTATAATAAATACATAAAGTTTAGTTTTTATTATTTTCAATCCAATTTATAATCTTCAGAATCGTTTCTGTAAAATTTTTATGCACTTTTATATTTTTTTTAATTATTTTATTCGGCTTTATCCAAATATATTCTTCTACATCATATTTTCTCTCTTTCTCGTCTTCTGATCTTTTCAGTTCTATTTTCTGTTCGTCTGGAAATTTTGCGATATATGTTGCAACCGGAATAAAAATCTCATTTTCTTTGTAAGGATTGTCCCCTTCCGCGTATGAAATTTGAACATCAATTAATTCCGCATTATTTTTGTCAACACTAATCCCTACTTCTTCAAATGTTTCTCTTATTGCCGTATCTAAAAACTGTTCTTTATCTTCGTAATCAACTTCTCCGCCTGGAACGGTCCAGATATCATAATTATTCCTTTCTTTCGCCAAAAGAATTTCGCCTTTATTATTTACTAACACCAAAGAACCGACAAAATACGCCGCCTGAACCGGAAATTCTAGATTTTCTTTTTTATTTTTTATCATATCTTATTTTAAATCTAATTTTAGCTTATCATATTTTTCAAATAAAAAAAAGAAAGGGGCATTAATTGCCCTCTTGGAGTTCTTTCTCTAATTTCTTTAAAGTTGCCTCAAGAGCAGGATAGACATTTATTTCACCGTTCTTTATAGCTTCTAAAACATCTGGAACTGACTCTACCATAATTTTTACAATATCACATCCTTCTAAAGGAACTGTGTTTATTTTAATTGCTGCTAACTCTTCTTTTGTAATATAATACATAAATGAAGCTATCACAGAAACTATTCCTTCTTCCTTATAAGGACCATCGATTGGATATCCAATAGGAGTGTCCAATTGCTTTATTCTTTCTGGATCTAATATGATACCCAGCTCCTCTTTGCCTGCTCTTCTTATTACTGCATCTATAAATTGCTCTTGATTCTTATATGAAAGCTCTCCTCCAGGAATAACTAAAATATTTTGAGCTACTCTTTCTTCAGTAAGAACTAAAACAATTTTTGTTGAATAATCATAAAAATAATTTGTTATTGAATTTAAAAACGAATAACGTCCCATTAAATTCAGAACAAATTCAATTACCCAACTCTTTCTGTTTCTAATTTTTGTCAAAAGGCACACATTAGCAAAAAGATAGGCTGGAATCGGCAACCACCGCGTATTTTTAAACACTGAAGTTAAATCTGCAATTCCATTATTTGTCTTAATTTTATTTATTGCGATCGTAATTCCTCCTCGCTTTTTTATTTAATTTTATCTCATATCTTAATAATGTCAACTCCCCTGCTCGTCATAACTCTTTCTCCATCAAAAACTGATGAGCCGCGAGCATAGACAACTTTTTTAAATCCTGCCAAGGCTACGAGTTTGGCGCAAGCCGGACACGGAAAGTGAGTAACATATAAAATTGTGTCTTTCAGGGAAACACCGTCATTCGCCGCTAAAGAAATAATAGACGCTTCGGCGTGGGTTACACTGCAAATTTCAGGATCTTTTCCCGGTTCAATTGAATCGCGAATACAGCCTATCTTATAACACTCATCTTCGGTCGGAAGCATTTTGTTAAATCCACAAAAGATTACTTCTCCATCTTTGACCGCCACGGCTCCGACTTGTCTCCACCAACATTTTGATTTTTCAGCTTCTTTCAGCGCCTCATCCATAAATTTCTGATGTTCTTTCAGTTCTTCTTCCGGCAGTTCCGACACTTCTTTTTTAAATTCCCAAACTTTATCATCAGACCATCTTAACCTAATATCATAGTATTTAACAATATCTTTATACTTGCCGTCTACAAAATATTTATTTACGAAGTCTTCTCCTTTATCTCCCTTTAAAATAAATATTTTATCTGGCTTCAAATCGCTTACAATTTGAGAAAATTTATCCTTTTCAATAGAAAAATAATCTTCAACTGGAATATATGAATTAATTATATTTTTCATATCTTTTTCAGAAATTTTTCTGATATCAGGCTCTAAAGATGTTAACTCCTTAATAATTTCATCACTCAAAATTCCGACAAAAAAAATAAGGCTTTCTTTGTCTTTTTTTATTTTATTCAAAAATTCAATATATCCCTTATGGAATACTGAAAATTCACCAAGTATCAATATTTTTTCTTTTGACATAAATAATATTATTTAAATTCCTTAATCGTAGAAAATAGGATTGTTTAATATAATATCAAGCAGATTCTGAATTAAGTTCAGAATGACAAAGTTTTTATCAGTGAATTAAGTGACATCTACAAAACTGACAAAAATAATTGAAATTATTTTAATGAGAAATCATAGATATGCGTGTCCTGTTTTTATCCAATCGGAAAGTTAACTGCTCTTGCCTTTTTACTTTTATCAAGTTTTGGAACAATAAAATGAAAATGTAGATGATAAACGGATGCTCCGGTATATTTTGTATCGCCAAATCTCAAAGATAAAGCTCCTCCTTTTATTCTATATTTTTTAATTGCCCAATTTGCCAAATAAGAAACTGCTTTAAAATCAGAAGTTTTCAGATTATTAAATTCTTCTTTATGTTGTTTTGAAATAATTAAAAAATGGAATTTAGAATTTTTATAAGGCCAGCTGCTTTCGGTTATAAACCATTTACTTTCTTTTTTCAATATCTTTTTTTTGTGGTATTTAAAATTATCCTTACAAAAAGGACATTTGTCTGTTTTTTCAATAGCTTCTAAGGTTTTTTTATAATCTTTAGATTTGGCGTATGTTTTATCAACTACTTTTTTCATAATTTAATATTAGATAAGATATGCTCTAATCTTTTTTTGAAAGTCTTTTCAATAATATCGCTAGTGGAAGTATTTTCCGCCTGCCTGTTAAACAATCTTAACTCCCCGCATAATTTGCTTATATTTTTTCTTTGATCTGGAGGATAGCTCTCTTTAGTGGCAACAAAAAAATCCGGGTTAATTGCTTTCAAAATAGCCATTTCCCAATGCCCTGTTTCATCTACGTCATCAATAAGAGTTACATAATCAACAAAATGCTGATAACCCAACATTTCCATTCGTTCTGTTTCTGGAATAACCGGCCTTAAAGAATTTTTTTTATATATTTTTATTGCTTCGTCGCTGTCTACTCCAACAATTAAAATATCTCCTTGCTGTTTTGCCTTGTTTAGATATCTAAGATGCCCTATATGAAGCATATCCCACGATCCGATTGTGCAGACAATCTTATTTCCAAGTGTTTTGTGGGCATTTACTAATTCTGATAAAATTTTATAATCAGTTACGATTTTATTTTTAGTTTCCATTTTGATTTAATAAAAAGCTAATAAAAGCCTTGATTAAATATTAACTTTAATCCCCGCTCCCATTGTAGAAGTTACCGTAATGCTTTTAATAAATTCTCCTTTTGCCCCGCTTGGCCTTGCTTCTTGAACGGCCTTAATAAAGTTTTCTATATTTTCTTTCAACTTTTCATTGCCAAAAGAAACTTTCCCCACAAGCTGATGAACATTGCCAGAGTCGTCATTTTTGAAATTTAATCTGCCTTTTTTAAGCTGTTCCACGGTTTTTTTAACGTCCACGGTAACGGTGTCAGTTTTGGGCGATGGCATAAGCCCTTTCGGCCCTAGAATCTTTGCAATTATCGCCAATTTTTTCATCATATCCGGAGTTGCCACCGCAATATCAAAATCAATTTCTTTAGTCTGTTTTATTTTAGCAACAAGATCTTCTCCGCCAATCAAATCAGCTCCAGCGTCTTTTGCTTCTTGAGCTTTCTCGCCTTCAGCAAAAACTGCAATTTTTTTATCCTTGCCGGTTCCATGCGGCAAAACAATCGCGCCCCTGATTAACTGATCTGCCTTTTTTGGATCAATATTTGTCCTAAAATGCACCTCGACGCTTTCATCAAATTTAGCGTTTGCATTTTCAATTAAAAGTTTTACCGCTTCTACAACTTTATAGATTTTGCTTTTATCTATATTTTCCTTGACGCTTTTATAACGCTTTGATCTTTTCATTGTTTTATCCTTTGTGGTGCGAGCGCGCTCATTTATTAATAACGCTCCCACAATTAGTTGTTAAATATTTCTAATTTCTACAATTTTTTCTCTTTCTGCAATAACACTCCGGCAATATTGCAAATTTTAACACTGTAAAACACCTTTGAGGCGATATAAATTCCAGCTGGCACAAAAATCAAATTTCCAACTAGATTATTTCTAAAAAACGGAATTGCCATATAATAGCATCTTATCAGCCCAGACAATCTGTATTCATACATTCCCGACATTAACCACCAGCCGAAATTGGTATAGAGATAAAAAAATATTGAAGATAATAAAGCTAAAATAATTGAATTTTTGAACGGAAAAATTTTAGAACTACGGTTAGCTGTGCTAACTGTATTCCCGCCGAAGTTTATGCTGGACTTTGTTTCAGTGCGGAAATGACAGGTTTTTTTATTGGAAATTTTATTCCCATAAAAAACTCCAAATAATCCGATTATTGCGAACGCGGTCCATGTAAATATAAAAATATAATTATTGCCTATTACCAAATCGCTCAAGAATATTATAGACAAAGGAACTATAACTGTATAAAGTCCGCCTAAATATATTCCAGAAATCAAGGCCAATACTGTTATTATTTCCAAATTGGGAATGCCAACGTAACTTACTAAAACAAATCTTCCAACAACGCCCAAAATAATTAACACTGCTGCTATAATAAGTTTTAATTTATTCATAATTCAAAATACTAAATTAAAACGGAACTTCTTCAAATCTCCACTCAACACTACCACCTTCTTCCAAGATTTTTTTATCAGCCGCGACATCTCCCAAAATATCATCTATATAATACTGCCAGTATTTTCCATTATCTCCATTTTTAATTTTACTAATACTTTCTATAAACACACCAAAGTCATAATTATTATTATACTTTATTTCAATATCATTTTCTTTTCTATAATTTATAAGTTCAGTAAAAACTGTTTGAGGATCAGATTTGTTTTCATCATAAGAATAAAAAATAATATGTTCTTTTTCTTCATTTAACCGTTTGTCTTTTTTCTCTTTATTGTCATTAATATTATTAATATTCACTCTTGAGTTTACACTGTTATTTTCGCCATTTTCAGATACAATATCATCATTGAAAAAGAACATAGCAGCAAGCAACAATCCAAAAATCAATGCAATTGCCAATATTTTATTATGTTTTTTCTTTTCTTTTTCCATATTTAAGAAACACTACAGATAAAAACTTAAAATCAAGAAACTAAGCATATTTTACCCTTTCACTTCTATTCCCATACTTCTAGCTGTTCCAGCAATAATTTTCATTGCTCCATCAACATCATTTGCATTTAAATCTTTCATTTTTAATTCTGCAATTTCCTGAAGTTGTTTTCTGGTAACTTTACCAATCTTATCTTTTTGAGGCTCTTTTGAGCCCTTTTTTACCCCTGCCACTTTTTTTAGAAGAGCCGAAGCCGGAGGAGTCTTCATAATAAAAGCATATGATTTATCCTCATAAACAGAGATTTCAACAGGAATTATATCGCCCATCATATCTTTTGAATCATTATTAAAACGCGTGCAAAATTCCTGAATATTAATTCCGGCCTGACCCAAAGCAGGACCAATAGGCGGAGCTGGATTAGCTTTACCCGCAGGTATTTGAAGTTTAACTAATTTTTCAATTTTTTTTGCCATAATTATTTAATTTTAGTATTTAGTATTTAGTATTGAGTATCAAGTATTGAGTTTGGTGCTACATATTATATACTCAATGCTACATACCCGAAATTATATTTTCTTTATCTGTAAAAAATCCAATTCTAGCGGCGTTTCGCGTCCAAACATTTGAACTAAAATTTTGACTTTTCCCTTTTCTTCGTCCACACCATCAACCTTGCCGTCAAAATCCTTAAAAGGTCCATCAGTTATTTTTATAATATCACCCAAAACAACATCAATTTTATATTTTGGCTCTTTAACTCCCATTCTTTTCTTAAGAGCTGTCATCTCCTCTTCTGATATCGGAGTCGGAGTAGTTCCCGATCCAACAAAGCCAGTTACGTTGGGAGTATTTCTGACAACATACCACGAATCATCATTTACAATCATCTCAACCATTACATATCCAGGAAAGATTCTTTCTTCTGTTGTCTTTCTTTTCCCGTTTTTTATTTTTATTTTTTTCTCTTTTGGAACTAAAACATCAAATATTTTGTCTTCCATGCCCATAGAATCAATTCTTTGTTTTAAATTTCTGCAAACGTTGTCTTCATAGCCGGAATATGTATGTAAAACATACCAATTCCTCCCAAAATCCACTGTTTGTTTTGGCATAGTTTTTCTTTAATAATTAAATAATTAGACGACAATAATATTTTCCACCATTACATTTAACGCATAATCAATTCCGCCTAAAAACGCGGCAGTTACCAGGCTTATTCCGATAACAACAAGAGAATCTTTTATCGCCTTTTTTCTGCTCGGCCAACTAACTTTTTTTGCTTCAGTTTTAACTTCTATGATATATTTTTTTATTTCTTTTACAATATTCATTTTTTATAATTTTAGCTATTTATATTAATTTTGAACAGACACATACAAATTTCTGATTTTTAAAACAGCCCTTTAGAGGCTATTTATTCATTTTCAAGTTACACTAACATAATATAATTGATTTCGCATTTAGTCAAGTGTGTATGTTTTATTTATATATATTTTATTTTATATCCATCTCTTCTTTTTTATTATCGTAAAAAACAAAACTGAAAGCAAGGCTATTATTATAATTATAAATAAAAATGCTAGTGGACTTTCTTCTAATGGCAAAGATACATTCATCCCGAATATGCTTGAAACAATAGTCGGGATTGTAAGAAAAATAGTAACAACTGTCAAAATTTTTATAACTTTATTCAGTTCATTTGTCAAAATTGCAGAATACGCTTCACGGATATTTTTAATTGATTTTGAACCAGCTTTAGAAAGTTCCAGCGTCTGATTGCTATCCATAACAAGATCTTCCATAATATCTTTATCTTTTTCATAAATTGTAATATAGCGACCGCTAAGGATTTTTTCTAAAATATTTATAGCTGGAAACAACGAGGAAACAAAATTGTTCAAAGTTTCTTCTTCTTGCACTAAAAATAAAATATCCTTATTTTCTAAATTGCTGATTTTTATTTTCTTTGATTTTATATCTTTTAAAATTCTACTTAGATATAAATCATAACTGCCAAAAATTTCTAAAATGATTTTTAATAAAAAATTTGTCTTGTGCGTCGTGCAAAAGTCGCTTCTACGCGTTATAAAATTATCTGTAATATTATTTTTTACTTTGCATAAAGTCACTATATTGTCTCTCGTTATTACAACTAGAATCGGCCTAGTTATAATATCATTACTATCATCCTTAATCGGAAATCTCATAATCATATAAAAATTGCCGGTTTTATCTTTTTCTATTCTAGGGATTTCATTTTCATCAAGGCCGTCTTCAAAAATTGTAAAATCAAGATTTAAAGACTTCGCAAGCAATCTTGTTTCTTTTTCGCTTGGCTCTACAACTGAAATCCAACTGCCTTTTTCTGTCTTTTTTATCTTTTTTACTTGTAAATCATTTAATTTTTTTCTGTATATTTTGATCATAAATTTGTAATAAGCATTTTTATGTTTAGTATAACGATTTTAAAATATATATCAACAGTTAGATTCAGTCCGCAAATACTTTTTTCGCCTCATTCCAAATTCTATCATCGTCTTTTTTTGTCTTAAGCCAATACCACCATTCTCCTCCCCACAAATAAGCTTCGGAGAATTCTATTTTCTTCACATACTCTATATTCTCGCGAAACTGCTTAGGACTCATTGACTTGTATTGCTCCTCAAGAGGCGTGTCTATTATCATTTTAGGACCCCATGGTTCAGCTTGCAGCTCAACAATGATAATCTTGTCAACACTAGTTAAAAGCATAATTATCGCAGCCTTTAATCTATAAAGAATTGACGATATTGGATAATGAATATAACCGATTTTTTCATTCCAGACAATTCTATATAAAGTTGTTCCTAAAATGTCCGCTCTTTTTCCAGCGCCATACCAAGTCCCCAATTCGCCGCTATCAGAAATTATAACCGGCCGACTGTCCAAAGAACGAACTGTCGCTATTTCTCTATCTAAAAAATTTTTATCCAGCTCAGGACACTCTCCGTAAGGAAGAAATGGCTCGTTTTCAACTTGCCAGGCAACAATATTTTCTTTATATCTGTATCGTTCCACAACACTTGTTATCACTTTAATAAGCTTGTCTTGCCTTTCATATTTATTAAGTTTATTCGCCCAATCCGGGATATGGCATTCGGGCCAGCGTGGCTGTTTTTGGCCAAGAGAAAGGATAATTTTTACTCCTCTCTTTTCCGCTTCTTCAATTTGCCAATCAAGATTTTCAAAAAAATAATTACCTTTTTCTGGTTCAATCTCAGTCCAATACGATGGCAAGCGCATTCTCTTTACTCCAGCATCATCAAGAAGAGCAATATATGTTTCTTTCCAATCAAGCCCGCGATACTCCGCAAAATCCTTGCTAAATGTTACGCCATATTTTACATCTTCTTTTTTGGGAACATAAATAACAAATATTAAAAATAGTACTACAGACAATAGCGCTATTATCGCAATAATTTTCTTTATATTCTCTTTTTTTATTTTTTGTCTTGACATATACAATAATTTATGATAATATATTTTACAGTCAAAAGAGGAGGTTGGCCTTATGCCAAAAATAGATGATGACTTTGATGAAAAAATGGAAGAAAT
>DAOWDS010000046.1 GCA_030638895.1 Candidatus Moraniibacteriota bacterium
ATTGGTTCTCCTTCGCTATTCAATTTAATTTCAGTATTATTTTCAATTGGCTGTGTATTTTGTTCCATATGTTTGTTTTAATTAATGAATATAATCACATACTTTATTATAAATTATATGCTTTTGGTATTTCTTTCATAATGCTATTTTAGCATAGATTCGGTAATAAAAAAAGATGTGCAAATTTAGGGTCTGTGACTAAAATGCTATGGGAGGAACGTGTCAAATATAACGAAGCATACTATACTTAGATCGTTGTGCTTAAAAACTATACAAAGTATAACAAAATACAAAACAAAGGGAGATTTTGATGACAAAAAACCGTAAAGATATGGTCAATTTGTTTAATAAGCAAAAAGAACTTTAGAATCGCTGAATGACCCACAAAACATTCTTAATGAGATACAAAAAAAGCGTCCAGAAGTACTGAAAAAAGTGATTTCAATGGATATTCCAGAAGACAATCTTGCATTCGCGCCAGTAATTACAAGTAACCGTATGAATATTCATAAACTCATGCACACGGTCCGCAATGGGAAAGAAACTGGTTTCACTTTCATTGAATCAGATAAGATCACCAACATAGATTGTATACTGGATGATATTTACTTTATCTACAATGTGAATCTCGGAGATATGATTGGCAAATCGCCAAAAGAAGCGCGTGAACTCATAAAAGAACATGGCCGTTTATGTCTAACCGTGGACGAGTCCATTGCAGCGTGTATTTATAGTAATGTGCTTTCTGATTACTACATAGACTGCTCAGGTTCATATTTTGCACCAACAGGACTTGGTTTCACCATAATCCTTGGTGATCTTAAACCAATATTCACTTGGAGAGATTCGAATACTCCGCACAACGATAGGGGTTCCGGTTCATGCCAGTGTCGGATTTAAAAACATTTTGCGCTAAACATGCGCTCAAAGAGCAGATCAAAACGACCTGCTCTTAATTTATTTTTATAAGATCCTTTTTTGCATAATACAAAAAAGCGTTCAAGGGCTTGAATCAACTTATTACTTAATAGCACTTGACAATTTATAGTATTTATACTATTGTTATAATAAGTTATGGAGGTTACTATAGATATGGTATCAGAAATTATTTTAATTGTTGCAATCACAGCAATAATATTTTTGGGCATTATGTAGTGGTAAACAATCCATTTTCTAACTTCTTACTTCCCTACCTTACTTTTTTTTAATAAAAAGTTAAAGGGGAGTGTTTTTTTATTCAAAATGAACTTTTTTTGTGAATTTTTTCAGTTTATTGGCAAGTTTTGGATATTTTTTCAAATCATCATTTTCCATAATAATCTTGTCAGCTTCATATCTGACTTTTTTTATTAATTCAAAATCAGTCAAAGATGCCATCGCTAAATCAGGAAGGCCAGATTGCCTGATTCCCACAAGCTCGCCAGGACCACGAATTTTCAAATCCTGCTCTGCAAGTTCAAAACCGTTATCACTCTTTATTAAGGCTCTTAATCTTTGATGAGTTCGTGATGCCGTTGAATCTGTAAAAAGAAAACAAAACGACTGATATTTTCCCCTCCCGACTCTTCCTCTAAATTGATGAAGCTGCGCAAGTCCAAATCTATCAGACCCTTCAATAAGCATCACGGACGCATTAGGAATATCAATTCCCACTTCCACAACTGAGGTTGAAACAAGAATATTAGTTTCACCTGATGAAAACTTTTTCATAACTTCTTCCTTTTCTTTTGGTTTCATTTTTCCATGCAAAAGACTTATCTTTAAGCTAGGATATATTTTTTTGCTCAATTTTTCATATTCCTCTGTCACAGATTTCACTTCCAAAATATCAGATTCTTCAATTAACGGACAAATGACAAAAACCTGCCTTCCTTTTCTAATTTGATCGTAAATAAATTTATACGCTGAAGCTCTGTTTGCTGGCGCAACCAATTTTGTTATTATCTTCCGCCTTTCTTTGGGCATCTCATCTAAAACTGACAAATCTAAATCACCATAAACTGTAAGCGCGAGAGTTCTTGGAATTGGAGTTGCCGTCATTGAAAGAAGATGAGGAACGGTTTTTAGTCCATCTTTAATTTCTAAAACTTCAGTTTGTATTTTCGCTCGCTGATCAATTCCAAATCGATGCTGTTCGTCAATAATAGAAAAGGCAAGATTTTTAAAAATAATTTTTTCCTGAATCAAAGAATGTGTTCCAATTATAAAATTTACTTCTCCACTTTTTATTTTCTCAAGCAATTTTTTTTTGCTTATTTCTTTTATTTCTTCACTTTCATAAATTTTGCTTTCACTTCCGGTCAAAAGAGCGATTTTTATGTCCCTTAAATTATTAGAAAGCTGAAATTCAGGTTTTAACCTGTAAGAAGGCTTGCTTTGTTTAGTCTGAAATTTATTACACTCTGAAGAGTGAGCTCCGTTTTTTATACAGTCTAAAGAAAATCTCTTTTCCGCTTCTGCAAAATGCTGTCTTGTTAAAATTTCAGTCGGAGCCATAAATGCAACTTGATACCCTGATTTAATAACAGCCAGGGAAGAAATCAAAGCTACCAAAGTTTTCCCAGATCCGACATCTCCTTCCAAAAGCCGATTCATTGGCCTATCTTTTTCAAAATCTTTAATAATATTCCAAGAAGAGATTTTTTGAGCATTGGTAAGTTTAAAAGGAAGGTTATCAACGAAATTTTTAATTTCTTTTTCAAGTTTTTTATTAAATTTTATTTTTACCGCATTATTTTTCTGCCACTTTTTCTTTTGTAGCATCATATAAAGCTGGACTAAAAACAGCTCGTCAAAAGCAAGACGCTTTTTTGCAATTTCCGCTTTTTGCTCATTATCCGGAAAATGAATTTGCCTAATCGCTTTAGAAAGTCCAAAAAGATTTTGATTTTTTATTATTTTAGCAGGCAAAAATTCTTCAATTTCGTCCGCGAGCTTTATGATAGGCTTTATATGAGCCCGCAGCCATTTTGAAGAAAGACCTTCTGTCTCATGATAGATTGGAACAAGCCGCGCCGTATGAAGCGATTGTCCGCTTCCCAAAAATTCATAAGATGGATTTGAGAGCTGCAATCCTTCCCGCAAATAGACAATTTTCCCGCTTAAGCTTACATGAGCGCCATTTTTTAAATTACGAACTAAAAATGGCTGATTGAACCAAACAGCTTTTATCGCTCCAGATTCATCCTCAATTAGAGCTTCTGTGATATTCATTTTTCTTTTCCATGTTCGAATATTTTGAATGTCAATAATTTTCCCGCGCACGCTCACAACCTCGCCAAGTTCAACTTCACTTATCTTTTTCACGTCAGAAAAATCGTCATATCGAAACGGAAAATAAAAAAGCAAATCCCCAGCAGTTTCAATCCCCATCTTATGAAGTTTTTTCACATAAGCCGGACCAATCAACGGCAATTTTTCAATTTTTGTTTTGAGAGTAAGCATAAACCAATATTAAATATTACTTAAATTTTAGCAAAATTTACTTTAATTAACAAATTTAGAAAAAAATTCCCTAAAATTAAAGGGCAATCTTTTTTAATAAGGACTGTCCTTGTGTTATGCTCCTTAATATTTTTTTACAATCATTCCATTCGCCAAAAAATAGTGTAAATTTAAAAATTAAAAGAGCTTTATCAAATAATATTATTTCTTCCTCAAATAAAATCTATAGTAACCGATAAAATTGCTCAGTAAAAATAAACTTTTTGCAATAACCCCCATAGGAGAAAATATAATAAAATTATATAAAATTATTATTGAAGTTCCCAACATCATTATTTTTCTCATTTTTTTGTTATCCTCCTGAAAATTTCCAATAATAAATATAAATAATCCTATATAAATTATAACGTCATATATTTCCTTGTACATAACGAATAGTACGATTGTGTTCAATGCCAAAAAAATAATTAAATATTTTTTCTTTGTGGTGAAACAACAAGTGATAAATCTTAAAACTGCAAAAAATATAATGATTCCAGCAGCAGTTTTATTTAAAAGAAAATAATGAGTGCTAACCAAACTCGATGAAAAAGCCAGGCATAAAAAAGTATACTCTCTTTTTTTATATTGAAGAGACAGAAAATCAAAAATCATTGCAATAAACATCGCAATTTGAGCAATAATAAATAAAGTGATCAAAATCATAAATTTAAAAATACAAATTTAATCAACTAATTCTACTACTTTCGCAGAATATTTATTAGAAGCATTCCATAAAATCCAACCAACTCCGCCAGATTCATTACTGGCGTCAATTTGAGCTCGGACCATCTTCGGTCCATAAATAGCTCCTATATCAAAAGCTTGAAGCCACGGACGGATTTTCGCCAATGGCTTTTTTTGTTCTTCATAATTATCTTCTTGAGCCGTTCGAAACTTATCTAATCTTTCAGTAGCATGTTTAATTGAATATTTAACAATTTCGTATGGATATTGAGCTGGATTTTGATAACCAATAAATCCATTAGCATAATGAGACGGATAAACCATAGGACAAATATAATCAAAATTTTCAAATGCATCTTCAATTATTTGTCCAATGCCAAGATCGTCCCTATTGACTGTTGCCAATCCGAAAAGATCAACCGAAATCACCACATTAGGTAAATTTAAGCGAAAATGTTCAAATACTTCTTTCATAACCTCTCTCTTTGTTTGCTTTTCACTGTCATAAAACGGAAAGCTCATTTGACTCAACCGTCCATCTGAAGGAAATCTGATATAATCAAAATTAATCTCATCAAAACCTCTTGCTGATGCATCCTTTGCAATCTCAACAATATAATTTCTAGCTTCAATTGAACCAGGATCAATCCATGCCAGTCCGCTATTATCCTTCCATAACCTTCCGGTTACATTATTTTTAATCGCCAAATCGGGCCTAGCGGCTGCCAATATCGGATCTTGAAAAACAGTCACTCGCGCAATAACATAAATACCGCTATTGTGAAATTTTTGAATTAAATCATCAACATCTGGAATAATAACTTTTTTCGCCTCGTATTTCAAAACATCTTCATTTTCTGTATCATAAGCGATGTATCCGGAATAATCTTTAACGTCAATAATAACCGCATTAAGTTTTTCCCTTTTAATCAAATCTACAAAACCGTTCATTCTATCTGGAAGCGTTGTTGACCAAGCCGTTATATAAAGAGCTTTTACTTCTTTTGGGGGATTTTGTAATTTTTTATCCGCCTCGACAATCTCTTCTTCTATATTCTCTTGTTCAAGTATCATATTTTTATTTTGTTTAACACCAGCATTAAAATTATTTTTTTGCAATGAATAAATAAATATGCTTGATATAAATATTATAAAAATTGAAATAATTGTATATTTTCGATAATTAATGTAACTAAATGTTTTTTTCTTTAAATTTTTTGATTTCATAAAAATTGGTTTATATATTCAAGTATATTTATATCATATATAAATTTAGGACATGCGCATTTGCAGACGCCAGACACCTTAAGTATGATAAACGCGTAAGTCCTAAAATTATTAAAAAACAGCAGATCTGAATTTCAGCTTGCTGAATATTAAAAATTAACAACATATTGAATTAATTTGAAATTCATTCTATTGTTTAAAATAATTTACATCAATATAAGCGCGTACTGCAACGAGTACTATTGCCTTTAAAACGATGTCACAATATATTTCACGCTTTCATCCATTTGCTTTCTTGTTTTTAAATTGATTAAATTTAATTTTAGATTGATGTTATAATTTTTTATTTTTTATTTTCAACTTTTCAATTATGCGCGCCCTCAGCAGGAATTCGTAAGTCCGTCGGAGGAGAATAAGTCCGTCGGAGGAGGAGAACCTGCGTCACGGATTCCGCATCCCAAACTTCTTACCTGTGCTCTCAGCAGGAATCGAACCTACATCACGGATTCCGCAAACCCGCGTTCTATCCGTTGAACTATGAGAGCATGATCTATTATTTTATTCAACATTTCCATTTATTTTTTCTCCAGCCTTTTTATTTTTTCTTTCTTTTCTAAATAATCATTAAAATCATCTTCAGAAAAATATTTATCAAACTCGCTCTTCTTTTTAAAACTGAACAATGATTCTTTTTGCTCTTCTTCTAATAAGAAATGCTCTAATACCGCGCGAATATAACTTGAATCTTGATTGATAATTTGAACTTCTTTAACTGGTAAAATTGAATTTTTTAATTTAAATTTTAACGCATTAAAATATTCTCTTTCAACAACTTCAAACGATTCAATGTCCTTGTATTTATAAAATATATTACCAAAAGCTATGCCGTCAAGATCAATTTTTATTTCAATATCACGAGGCTCTTGATATATATACAGGACAACAACAATTAAAAGAATTAAAAATGTCACAACGACAACAAAACTTCCCTGTTGAAAAAACCAAACAATGGCAAATACAGACAAAATGGCGCTGGTATAATAAATAATCATATCTTGCTTGGTTTTGATGTGTTCAGGAGCTGTCCATTTTGCAAAATAAGAGTTTTCTTCCATTTCTTTCTTTTTTTCTTCTGTCGTTTTTTTTATCGCTTTAGTTTTTACAAATGTTTCCTTTTTTATCTTCTTGCTTATTTTTTTCCGCGCTGTTTTTTTCGCTTGTTTATTTGATCTGGCAATTTCTTTTTTATTCAATTCTTTTTTTATCATATTATTATAATTTACTATTTTCTAATAGCTTATATTGTTTATATTATCACTTTAGAAACAGATAGTAAAGAATGGATCATTTAAACATTTAAACATAATAACATACTAACAAGCGAAATCCTGAAGATTTCATGGTGATGTAGTGATATTACTTGAAATTCACCATTTTGTCATTCTGAATTTATTTCAGAATCTTCGTGTAATAAAGGTTATATTTGCTTATTTTAAGCTAGATGTAACAGTCAAAAGATCCTGAAACAAGTTCAGGACGACAGAAAAATTTAGAATACTACCACTATACCAGCCCTATAAAACCTAAAATACAATAATCAGTTTAAAATATACAAAAAAATAATAGTGTATTTTGCAACGGCCGTTGCAAAATACACTACGGGCAAAATAAGAAAATTTTTAAATTAAAACTAGAAACTTTAAAAAAACAAAAGGTTGCGTTAAAAAATCACCCTAAAATTTCAACCTTTCCAAAATCATTTCCGCTTCTTCACCTTCTAAAATTGTTGGCTGAGAATAATCATAAATCTTAATTGGAATAAAATTTATGCTATCAATTTTTTTATTATTAAATATTATCTCCGCTATTACCCCTAATCTTGTTTCGTTTGACCACATTTGATCAAAAACAAAATTCCCGAGACTATAAATGATATATCTCTCTTTATATTTTTCAACGGCCTGAACAACATGCGGATGGCTCCCAATTACTAAATCAGCGCCGGCATCAATCGCGCCGCGCGCAAAATTTTCTTGAAACGAGCTAGGAAAAGTTTGATATTCAGTTCCCGCATGCATAGAAACTATAACAATATCGTTCTCCAAATTTGCTTTTTCAACATTCTCCTTCATTTTTTCAATTTCCATATTCGCCACGCCGTAAATTTCCCCGTCAAAAAATTCGCGCTGATCAGAATTATAAGTAAATCCTAAAAAAGCAAATTTGGCTCCTTTTATATTTTTGATCACTGGTTTATAAATTTCTTCTTCGCTTCTTCCAGCTCCAACACGCATAATATTATTTTCGTCTAAAATTTTAATCGTACTATCTAGACCGTCTTTTCCAAAATTCATAATATGATTATTCGCAATATTTAAAACATTAAATCCAGCAAATTTTAATCCTTCAATCGATTTTGGATCCGCGCGAAAAATCATTTCTTCGCTTTTTATTATTCTGCCAGATATCATAGTCGTTTCCAGATTCCCAAAAACAATATCAGCCTCTCTTATAATACCAGCGATTTTCAAGAATGGATATTTATAATCACCATATTCTATCATTTTTTGCTCAACCACTCTAGAGAGCATTATATCTCCGACAGCTATCATTCTGATTTTGTTGTTCTCTTTTTTTGTCTCTGGCTGTTCAGTTTCTAATAAGACTTTTTCTTCAAAATTTTGAAGTTGAGAATTATTCGGAATATTGAAGCTATTATTAGTTCTGAAAATAAAAAAACAACCAAAAATTACGATAAATATGGCTATTGATAATATTACTATTTTAAATATAGATTTTATTTTTTAAATTAAATATTAAGGGCGCGCATATAAATCGCGTATATGGAATTTACCATAAATTTGCGGTTGACATTTTATTTGTCAGTTGCCTTATTTTTTACTATATAAACTTCTCTTTCATGCGGCATCTGCGCATATTTCGCATGCAAAGCTGGGTATAAAATCCTTGTACATTCCATATAATTAGGAAACTGTTCCTCTCCTTTTTCTTTTATCTCCGCTAGCGGGATTTTATTCTCAAAT
The DNA here is from genome assembly GCA_030638895.1 of Candidatus Moraniibacteriota bacterium. Taxonomy (GTDB): domain Bacteria; phylum Patescibacteriota; class Minisyncoccia; order JAHIHE01; family JAGLIN01; genus DAOWDS01. Next base: position 8,442 of record DAOWDS010000046.1, read on the forward strand.
TGTTCTTCTATAAATTCAAAAAAAGCTCTCCAGTCTTCATCTGGAAACTGTTCTTTTCTTATTGCTTCTATCTCTACTGGCGGCATTTTATTCTCAAATCGTTCTTCTATAAATTCAAAAAAAGCTCTCCAGTCTTCATATTCTCCATTAAAACATTTTTTTGCTTTTTTTATTCCATCCTCAATTCCACCTTCTAAATTACGAAAGTGTGTATCCATCGCTTCTTGATCGTCAAAATATTTTATTTGTTGTTGTTCTACTTTTTTTTCGTCTAGCTTGTCTGGTATTTCTTTAGGCATATTTTTAATTTTACAAATAAATTACTTGAATAAATACGATTTATATTAACTAAATTTAAGCATAAATTCATATTTTTGTCAAGAAGGGAATATTGTTTGATTTATTAAAACAAACTTTTATATATAAAAATTATGTCCCCTCCTGCCAGCTTTCAAGATATTTTTTTTGTTCTTCCGTTAGTTTATCAATAAGAATGCCCATTGATTTAAGTTTTAATTTCGCGACTACATCTTCAATCTTCTTGCTAACTTCATACACCTTAGGCTCAATATTTTCACTATTTTTTACCAGCCATTCACTGACAAGAGCTTGCGTCGAAAAGCTCATATCCATAACAGAAGCGGGATGTCCTTCGGCTGCTGACAAATTAATAAGCCTGCCTTCAGCTAATACATAAATTTTCTTTTTCTTTCCGTCTTTATCTTTAATCATATATTCGTCAACAAAATTTCTGACATCTTTTTTGATATTAATCGCCATTTCTTTTAATTTTTTAAGATTAATTTCACAATCAAAATGCCCGGAATTACAAACCATAGCGCCGTCTTTCATTAACTCAAAATGTTGTCCGTCAATAACATGAATATCTCCCGTGATTGTACAGAATAAATCGCCAATTTTAGCGGCTTCCAACATTGGAAGAACATTAAACCCGTCCATTGCCGCCTCAAGCGCTTTAATAGGGTCAACTTCAGTTACTAAAACTTTAGCGCCCATCCCGCGAGCTCTCGTTGCAAACCCGCGACCGCACCATCCATAGCCGACAACAACTATATTTTTTCCCGCAATTAAAATATCTGTAGCGCGTATAATCCCGTCTAGAGTTGACTGTCCAGTTCCATACCTATTGTCAAACATATTTTTAGTTTTGGCGTCATTTACTGCTATCACGGGAATTTTTAAGGCTCCATCTTTGGCCATGGCTCTAAGCCTTATTACGCCAGTCGTAGTTTCCTCCATGCTTCCTATCACTTCTTCAAATAAATTTTTATATTCCTTGTGTATCGTAGAAACAAGATCCGCTCCATCGTCCATTGTAATATTAGGCTGATTTTCAATCGCCAACCTGAGATGTTTGAAAAATGTATCTCTATTTTCTCCCCTTATTGCATAAACTGAAATTCCATAATCTCCGACTAGGCTCGCGGCTACATCATCTTGCGTGGAAAGAGGATTAGAAGCGCAAAGAACAATTTCCGCTCCTCCTTCTTTGAGAGCGCGCATTAAATTTGCCGTCTCGGCGGTAACGTGCATACAAGCTGAAATTCTTAATCCTACAAGCGGCTTTTCTTTTTTGAATCTTTCGCGAATTTGTTTTAGAACGGGCATATCGTTGTCCGCCCATTGAATACGCTTTTTGCCCGCAGCCGCCAAATTCTTATTTTTGATGTCATGCTTCATATTTTCTTAAATTAGATATTAAAATTTTTGTTATAACGTTTTTTTACTTGATCAAAACTAAATTTATGCGTCTGAGTTCCGTATTTTTCAACCGTATAGCAAGAAACAACTCCGCCAAATCTGCCTACAACATCAATCGGCCAGCCCTCAATTAATCCTTTTATTAATCCTGCTCTATAGGCGTCTCCAGCTCCGGTTGGATCGCTTGTGTTTTTAGGTTTCGCCGGCTGTATTTCATAATTTTCTTTTTGTGTTTTTATAATAGACCCCTTTTCCCCTAATGTTGTTATTATTATTTCAGCATTGTTTAGTATTTCTTTTTCACTCCAGTTTGTTTTTCTTAAAACCAAACTTAATTCATAGTCATTTGAAATAAAAACTTTAGCGCCCTTTATACTGTTTTTCAAATCTTCTCCGCTAAGCGTCGGAATTTGCTGTCCAGGATCAAAAATAAACGGAATATTATTTTCAGAATATAGTTTAGATAATTTCACAATATCTCCAGGATGTCCAGGAGCAATAATCGCCAAAATTTTATCACTGCTGTCCAATTCCATATTGCCGGTAATCCACGAGTCTGCCATAGCGCCTGGATAAAAAGCCGTGAGCTGATTATCGGCTTGATCCGTTATTATATTGCAAAATGAAGTTAACTTATCATCAATTATTTTAATTTTTTCGGTATCAACGCCATATTTTTTAAGCCACTTTTTATAATCATCAAAATCTTTTCCGGCCGTTGATAAAATTTCAGGACTTTCCCCTAAAAGAGCAAGGTTATAAGCAATATTTCCAGCAGTTCCGCCAAAGTTTTCTTTCAAATTTTCAACAGAAAAACTCACATTCAAATTGTGAATTTTGTCCGGCAAAATATGATCTTTAAAATAACCAGGGAAATTCATAATTTTATCGAAACATAACGATCCAGAAACTAAAATTTTCATAACTATAAATATAAAATTTCTAAAAACTTTCCTCAAATACTATAACATAAATTATTGATGAAGAAAAATTGACAATTAAATCTTAATAGTCAACACAATCAGAAACTTTAAAAAAATTCAACTTATATAAAAAAATTGCTGACCAACATAGATCAGCAAATTCTAAATTGCATTATTTTTTTGTTATTTCTCCCACAATATCTGCGGCCATCAGTTTCTTTAATTCACTTAGATCACCGCTCTGCTTCAACGCCCACATTAATTTTAGGTAAGTCATTGGGCTAGTCATATCCCCTGCTGGGATAGCTCCTGCGTCTAAGGCTTTCTGTCCTGGCTCATAGACTCCCATCAACGTCTTTCCGCCAATAAATTGAGTCGCAACAACAACTGGAAAACCACGAGTCGTGGCTTCCTTAATTACTGGAATCAAATCATCTGGAACGTTGCCCGTTCCGAAAGATTTCAAAATAACAGCATCAAAACATCTCAAAAATAAAATTGTTCTCAGCGCATCAGGCTTAAGTCCGGGAACAAGCTCGAGAACAAGAACACTTTTGTCAAAAGCAATTTCTCTTTTTTCATCTAACGCAAAGTTATCACTTGCTTTCTTGGTTTCGGCAATAAATTTAATTCCATCAGCATCAATGATTGCTAGCGGCGGAAAAGCTGGCGATTCAAAAGCGTTAAACTGCGCTTCGCTTTTTTTGATTGTCCTTGATGCCCTTAAAACTTTGTCATTGAAAACAATCATAACTTCGGCTATATTCTCTTTACAAGCCTGCGTAGCCACCATAACAGCATTTTCAATATTAAACCTAGCGTCCGTTCCAATGTTTCCAAATGGAAGCTGAGATCCTGTAAATACTATTGGGACTTGAATATATGGTCCTAATGTCATTGCTATTGCGCTAGCAGTATATGCCATTGTGTCTGTGCCATGTAATATGATTATTGCATCATATTTAGGGCTATTTCCGATAAATGGCTTTATATACTCACACAGACCTTGCCATTGAAAAGGCTTAAAATTTGTACTATCTATGTTAACAAACTCCTCAACAACAACCCCTGCTATACTGGCAATTGTTGGCACTTCTTTAATAAAATCTTCAGCACTTTTTTCTGGAATAAGTCCCTTCTTAGATTTAACCGATGCAATAGTTCCACCCGTTCCAACAAACAAAACTTTTGGTTTTTTCATAATTATGCCTACTATAATTATAAATTGATTATCGCATTTTTTAGTATATCTTATGGTTGATACTTGTCAAATAGTAAACTTAATGCTATTTTATTTAGGTAATAAAAAACGTAATAGGAATGTTATTTATTGTTAATCTGGAGAGTTGACAGAGCGGTCGAATGTACCGGTCTTGAAAACCGGAGGGCCCTCACGGGTCCCGGGGGTTCGAATCCTCCACTCTCCGCCATAAATCATTTTAACATATAAACATTTTAACAAAACTTTATGCTTGTGATTTTAACTTAATAACATGTAATATTTATTTATGTTAAAATGTTTATATGATTTTGGAGAGGTGCCTGAGTGGTTGAAAGGGGCACCCTGCTAAGGTGTTAGGCCTTTACGGGTCTCGAGGGTTCGAATCCCTCCCTCTCCGCATCTGTGAAATATCAGCTTTATCTTTTACTTTTTCAAGTATCTGATAGGGCTGTTTTAGTTTGAAAGAAAGCATTTCTTGATTTTCAATAGTAGCGTTCAAAAGTAACTTTTCTAAGACTTTATGCTTTTTAAAATCATTACCCTCTATAAAATCTTTTTCCGCTATATAAGGGCTTAAAAAGACTTTTTTTGTCTGTTCTAAAGTGTGAATAGTTGTTTTGGGTTCTTGTTTTTCTAATTTCTTTAACCGTTGTTTTATGTCAGCTGTCTCTCTATTCAATGCCTCTAATTTCGTTTCTATGGTGCTTTCAGTGTATTTTCCAGCAAGTTGTATATCTAGAAGCCTAAGCTGTTGTTCCGCAATCAATTTGAGCCGTTTCTTAAGATTTGATTTTACAGTTTCAAAAAAGTTTTCGTCTTTCTGATTTTTTTCTTGATCGGCCTCATAACAAAGTTCTATAAATTCTTTATCGAATTTAATTTTTTGAAATATTGAAGTTAAAAGTTTTTCAGCCTTTTCGCTTTTAAGATAATGTTTGTGTTCTTCGCATTGTCCTTTGCCGTTGGTGCAATAATAATAAACAGAACCTTTTTTCTTTATGGCCGTCATCAGACAACCACACTTATGGCAAGTCATAAATCCTCGCAAAGGAAAGAAATGTTTTTTGTAGCGACTTCTGTTTTTGCCATTAATAACATTCTGAACTTTATCAAATAAATCTTTAGAGATTATCGGCTCGTGATTACCAGGATAATATTTTCCATGAACATGCATTACGCCATAATAAAAAGAGTCTTGTAAAATTATATGAATTCTACTTTTATAATATTTGCGTCCATTTCGGGAACGAAAACCCTCTTGATATAAAATATTAGATATCTTTTTTAAACTGTAACTTCCAGTAGAATATAATTCAAAGGCTCGTTTAATATGCTTGCTTCGCTCTATATCTAGGATGATTGTTTTATTAACCCTGTCATTCACATAGCCTATTTTTGCATAATTAGGATAACCTCCCTTTTCTAGTTTAGTCTTCATTCCACGCTTAACATTTTTGCTTAAATCACGAATATACTGGTTTGCCATTCCGCTTTCAACATTAAAAACAAGAGCGTTGTCGTCTGGCAAATAGCGTCTTTCGCTGGTTTGAATATCTTTGATAATTCCTTGTTGCGATAACCATTGAATTTTTCCGCTATCAACTGGATTTCTAGATAGACGATCCAGCTTCCAACAAACAATGCCGTCTGCTTTGCCTTGTTCCAATATTTTAACCATTTCGGAAAATACTGGACGATTGTCGGGCTTCTTGGCTGATTTGGATTCGGAAAATACCTTGATAATATTCAAACCTAAATCATCAGCCAGTTTTTTCATGGTGTTAATTTGCGATTCAAGAGATAATATTTGTCGCCCTTTATCTTCAGAAGATTTTCGAGCGTAAAGAATGTATTTCATAGAACCATAGCTTAACAAAATTAATGGATAAAATCAAGGAACTTTATTTTTGAAACCAAAAATCTTATATGAAATTTCTCCCAGATAATCATTCTTAAAGATTGTTTCCCATTTCTTTTCTAAATTTTGAGAATTATTTTTCATAAAATATTGAGCTTCATTATTAATAATCTCAACAGGCCTTTTCAATCCTTGCGAACAAAAAAACTTTTTCCTGCCGAACATTCTTTCATCAAACATATCTTTTTGTAAATACTTGCATAAGTATCGCCCCAAATTAGTAACATGATCTACTCGCTTAATTTTAATAAATCCATGTTTCCAAATTTTCGCGATTTTCTCACTTTCCACATAACGCAAATTGCAAAGCAAATGATAATGCACTGCCCCGCCGTCAGGCTTCACTTTCCCAAAAAAATCAATATCTTTTTGAAATTCAGGAATAGATAAATATCGAAATTCAGGAAAACGGTCTTTCATGCGTTGCGTGAACAGATTAAATAATTTATTCGTTTCTCTAATGTCGGTTATTGTAGTGGTCAGTGTTAAAAATTTAATAAGTCTTTGGTTGGAATTTATTAATCTTCTGATTTCTCGACGAGTGCGTCTGATAGAAAATTCTGTCTTTTTTGGTTGTTTAATTTTCTTGTTTTCGCTAATTTTTCTCTCTTTGCGTTTTCTGCGTTTATAATTGCGAATTACAAGTTTGTCTTTATACTGATATTGCTCAATTTCAAAGCCCGAAATGACTAATTTCTCAAAAATTCTCTCTGTATATTTTCCCGTAGATGTGTGCATATAATCAAGTTAAGAAGAGAACGAAAAGAAGATTTTCATCCGCTACGCGTATAAAAATCATTCTTTTACGTTTATCTGGCTAAACGCAGAATACAAATCAGCCATCGAATCCAAATATTCGTCAGCAAGTTCCTGCGTAAGCTCGACCTGATGCTTTCGCAAAAAATAGGCGATAATTTTTTCTCTTAGCTTTTGGCTAAATTTGTATTCCATATTATTTATGTTCTCCTACCCTATATGGACGAAATTTCGCTCAAACAAAAAAACACCCGCAAATTAGGGTATTTTTTAGAATCTTAACTTAAATTTTCACAGTGAATATTCTCTTGTTATATCTGTTGATTTACAATATTGCGGTCTTCCCATTTATCTCGAAACGTTTCTTCTGGTTTGAGTTTCATTCGCATTTTATATATTCCAGTTTCTTTGTTATATGTAATTGGGTCGTCTTCAATTTGAAAATATTTTCTTAAAAGTTCTGATAGCTGTTGTTTTTTCTTTTTAAATTTATTTTTCTCTTGAATGGTTAATTTATTGTAATCAAAAACATTATTATATATAGAGAAAAGAGCTAAAAGGCTCCAACTGCTTTTTGGTTTTGCTTCTTCATCTGAATTCTTTCTGTTATCAGCAAACCCCATTTTTTCATAATCAGATTCATGTTTATTATTATTAATTCTAATTTCTACAATATAATCACTTTTAAATATTAATTCAATATTTTCCCAGCGCGTATCTTCTTTAAGTTTCAATGCTTTTCTAACTTTATTGTCTGTTGTTTTGTTTTCTGGCAAAATATATGTCAATCCTATACCTGGCTTATCTTTTTCAACTAATTTTAGTTTTACTCTATCGTAAAAACTAAAAAAAGAATCATCTATTTTTAATAGAAATTTGTCCTCTGATAAAAAAGACGTCAAAAAATTTTCTTTAATAATTTTATCACGGGTTAGACCATATATAATCGTAATCTGTTCATCTTTTGTAACACCCGTCAATTTGTCGGTTTTAATAAATAGAAAACGCTTTCTGCTATGGAGTTCAGAATAAAGATTAATTTTTTCCAATACAAGAAGTATTTTTTGCAGTGCTGTTTTACTTAAATTATCCAAATTGTAAGACATATATTTTATTAGTTTGATCTCTTTTACCATTTTACATAACAATCAAGGGTTTTGGCAAATTTTAAATACAACTCTACTAAAAATCAGATTCGCTACCCTAACCTCGGCAGTCCGCTCGGCAGTCCGCTCAAGAACTTATAGTGGAAAATAAGTTTTTTGCGAGATTTCACGCTTTAAAAAAATTAGAGACGTTTGCGAGATATATATAAAGAGTTTTTTGAATTTATTGTTTAATAGAATTATTAATAGAATGGTCTTGACTAACCGTAAAATTGGTGATAGGGTTAAGAATAAGCAGAATTTTTCTGCTTGATATAAAAAATATATAAAGAGGCGATGTACATTGACAACAAATAATGACTTAGGAGTCTCGGATGTAATCTGGGATTTGAGCGTTTTTTATAAGGACGCTGAAGATGAGAGTATTCAAAAAGATATAGAAGCTCTTGTGGAAATGGCAAAATCTTTCTCAAAAAAATATAAGGGTAGAGTAAAAGATTTATCTTCGTTAGAACTTCTTGGGGCTGTGGTGGAATTAGAAGAAATGAAAAAAAAAGAGGAAATAATATCTCTGTTTGCATATCTTAATTTTGCTACACAAACGGATAGTTCTGAAGCTGGCGCGCTAAAGAAAAAGATTGAGGAGGCTAATTCTCAGTTTGAAAAAGAGTTGCTGTTCTTTTCTCTTGAATTTGCTTCTCTTGAAGAAGGCATTGCCAAAAAATTGCTCAGTGATCCAATTTTGAGCAAATACAAGCATTTTCTTGAGCAAGTCAGAAAGTACAAAACACATCAGCTTTCAGAGGCAGAGGAAAAACTTTTGGCAGAATTATCTCCCGTTGGTGTCAGCAGTTGGATAGATTTGTTTGACAAAATTATGTCAAAAATGAAGTTTGGGGAAGATAAAAAGTCAGAAGAAGAAATATTATCAGAAGCTTCAAACAGTCTCGATCGCGATGTGAGAAAAAGAGCTACTAAAGACATTACAACAGAACTTGAAGGACAGCTTCATGTGCTAACTCATATCTTTAATACCACTTTGGCAAACAAAATGACAGAAGATAGATTACGCCAATATCCAAACTGGATTGAATCCAGAAATATGGATAATGAAATTAGTGATAATATGGTAAATGCTTTAATAGAAGCAGTTACTAGTAGATATGATGTTGTCCAAAAATATTATAGGCTAAAAAGAAAGCTTTTGAGATATGATGAACTGTTTGAATATGACAGGTATGCTCCGTTACCACTCAAGCAAGACAGCGTTCTTTCATGGGAAAAAGCAAAGAAAATTGTACTTGGTGCGTATGGTAAGTTTTCTCCTCAAGTGGCAACTATTACTCAAAGATTCTTTGATGAAAAATGGATTCATGCGCCAATAACAAATGGAAAACGAGGTGGAGCATTTTCTGCTCCTGGAACTTTGGAAACCAATCCGTTTGTTTTGGTAAATTATATGGGAAAGAATGACGATGTTATGACACTTGCCCATGAACTTGGACATGGCGCTCATCAATTCATGGCCGCCAAACAGGGATATTTTAATTCTCAAACTCCATTGACTATGGCAGAAACAGCATCTACATTTGGAGAAAGGATTGTTTTTCAGTCTTTGTTTGAAAAGACTGATTGTAACGAAGAAAAATTGTCGCTTTTGTGTGAGAACATTGAAAGGACACTAGCGATAGTTTTCAGACAAATATCAATGAATCGTTTTGAAGACGCGATTCATAATGAAAGAAGAGAGAACGGAGAATTGTCTTCTGAAAAATTCAATGAACTTTGGATGCAGACTCAACAGAAAGTATTTGGAGATTCAGTAACTCTTACTGATAGCTATCAAGTTTGGTGGAGTTACATTCCTCATTTCTTACATGTTCCTGGGTATGTATACGCATACGCATTTGGGGAACTTCTGGTAACTTCTCTGTATAAAAAGTTTACAGAAGAAGGAGAAAAGTTCATTCCAAAATATCTGGAATTGCTTGCCAGCGGAGGAAAAGATTCTCCAGAAAACCTTCTTGAAGAACTGGGTGTAAATTTAAATGATCCAAACTTCTGGCACGGTGGATTAGACCTTATAGATGAAATGGTTAGCCAAGCAGAGAAATTGGCAAAAGAAATGGGCTATTAATAGCTTAAGCGATTGGTTCTGAATCTAAGAACCAATCTTTTTTTATTTTTCTATATATTATATCGTTATAGCCAAATATATTTGATATAATAAATCATATCAAGTTCTATCTAGTTCAAAAATTTTGTGCTATAATTAAACAAAAGGAATGTAAGATTTCTTCAGTTAAATTTTTTAAAAAATCATTTTATACGGCTGGATATTTGTATTTAATTCTCTCAAATAAATTCTAACTTCGTCCCAAGCTCTCCGCCACGTCGTGCTAGCACGAGGATGTTCGAGTCCCAGAGTATTTTGTACGAGCCTATGAAGCTCTAAGGAACAAAATAAAAAAGGCTTACAAGGAGTTGAAAACTCCAAGTAGACCTTAGCGACATAGTATCCAATTTTTTACTAAAATAGTATATACTACATGAGAATAATGACATACAACATACTTACTGGCGGAATGGATTCTGGAGCTTCACGGATTGAAGAAATTATTGATGTTATAAATAAGGTAAAACCCGATTTTCTAGCTATTCAAGAAGCAAATAACTTTGAAAAAAATGATGGCCAATTGTTAAAAAGAATAAGTGAAGAAACGAACCTTCCGCACTACGCATTCTCACAGTATATATCGGATGATGATACTGAACACTATTCTGTTGCAAACTTCTCAACGCATCTCATAAAAAATGAGTACTCATTCCCTGAATCATCATTTTCCCATGCAGTGCTTACTACCACTATTGATTCTCCAATTGGAGAAATTACCCTCTGTAATGTTCACCTAAATACCAATTCAGAAGACAAGAGGTTGAAAGAGGTTGATATGGTTCTCAACTATCTATCAAAATTTGAAAAGAACATCGTCTTGGGAGACTTTAACGCGCTTTCTCGATCAGATCATTATATTGATCTTTCTAAAGAAGAATTTACCCACTATGATTTAAATCGTTTTGAGGTGACTGATCTTCTTAATAAAAATCATGTAGACACAGCCCTCTGTCTCAATAAAAATAATATGAGAACTCATCCAACAATTGGCATTGGACACCCCATCAGTAAAAATCCTATCCGAATCGATTACATGTTTGTGTCACAGTCTTTAGTGAATCATCTTAAAGATACTGCTTTGATTAAAACATCCGCAGCAGAAATAGCATCCGACCACTATCCTATAATACTTACGCTTGAATAATTTTTATTGTACAAAGGTTCAAAAATCATCCAATCCAGCAATCAATATTTAGTTAAAATCAAAGTTTTTAGAGATACCATGAGGAAGTTCGAATTTCACCCTCGCAACGTCGTGCTAGCACGAGGATCGCTAATCTTAGGGGTCTTAGAGCTAGCACTAAAAATTTAAACTTTTTTATAATAAATTTATAAAGTTATTACTTACTTCGGCAGGTCTTACAAATAACAGCATAGCTAATGCTCTGTTTGATTTAATGGGCAAAAAACCAGAAGATACTAAGCTTGTTTTTATTCCTACTGCTTCTAATGTTGAAATTGGTGATAAAGATTGGCTTATCAACGATCTTATAGATTTACAGAAAAGAAACTTTTCTGAGATTGATATTGCTGATATTTCAGCAGTTGATAGAAAAATTTGGGAACCAAAAATAAAAAATGCCGATGTTTTATTTTTTGAAGGTGGTAATGCTTATCATTTGATGGAATGGCTGAATAAATCAAAACTTACTGAATTATTACCGGGACTACTTCAAGATAAAGTATATGTGGGCGTGAGTGCGAGCAGTATGGTAACCAATAAAGATTTAGCGCTTAAAATATCACGAGTAATTTATGGTGAGGACTTAGATAAAATAGAAGAGATGGACGGATTAAATTATGTTGATTTTTATTTCTTACCACACCTTAATTCAGAGTGGTTTCCAAACATAAGAAAAAATTTTATTACGAAGTTAACAAAAGATATGTCTGGGATTATTTATGCCATGGATGATCAGTCCGCACTTAAGATTATTGATGGAAAAGTCGAAGTTATATCTGAGGGAGATTGGTTTGTTCTAAATAAACAAACATCCTAGTGACAACATGAGGATGTTTGAATCACTCCATTTCCTCTTTCGCCTCGCTGTAGCTCGGCTTTGACGCGACACAGTCCGCCTGAAGCCACGCTGTCGCAATATATACATTGACAAACGCATCTTATTATGATATTTTTATGATACTATATAAATCATTGGAAAATGATTATCAACTAAAATGGAGGAGATATTTATGTTTGAGCTTGGAATGATAGCTGGAATAGTGGCTATAGTAGCTTTTATACCATATATTTGGGGAACTTTAAATGGGAAAACAAAGCCAAATAAAACTACTTGGATAACATGGGCAACGATAGACTTCTTTTTGCTGTTGAGTTTTTATGCAGTTGGAGCTGGAAACGCCATTTGGGTTCCTATAGCTTTGTTTATCGGAGCATTTGTAACAGCTGCTTTATCATTAAAATACGGTGAACCAGGATGGAGTAAGTTGGATGTGTATTGTTTAACAGGGGGAATTTTAGGAGTAATTCTGTGGCTGATATTCAGCGAGCCACTTGTCGCTTTGATAATAAATCTGTTTGTTCTATTGATAGGAGCTATTCCTACAATTAAGAAAACATACATTGATCCGTCAGGAGAAGATCGCTTGGCATGGATATTATTTTTATTGTCCAGCATAATAAATCTTTTCGCCATTGAACAATGGATATTCGCAATTGCAATATATCCAATAGTTATGTTCTTTACTGACGGTACAATTGCAGCGCTTGCGCTACGAACAAAAAAGAGATAAATTTTATCGCTTTTTTGTCAAATTGGTAACAATTTGACAGATTTTTATTTTGTCAATTCTGTCTCTTTCTATATTCTACTTCTCTGTTTCTTTTTTATATTCAAAGTAAGAATAAATGAATAAATAAACTGAAATTGAAATTGCAGGTACAAGAATTAAAAAAATAGCATACTTGCCAACAGCAATTCCCAATATAGACAAAATCCCCATTGCTTTAAAAAGCTTTGCTCCGCGCTTATGAGTCTTATCCCATACGCTTTCATTGCTTAATGTCCATGGAGTTCTAATGCCAATAAACCAATTTCTTTTCGCGTTCTCCATAAGAATTCCACAATAATAAAATAATAATCCAATCATCGGAAACATCATCAAACTCATATTGAACCTAATTCCAAGATTCCAAACAACAGTCAATAAGTAAACATAAAATAAGAATGAAAGCATAACGACAATAAACTCATCATAATATTTTCTAAATTTTCTAATATTATCTTTAAGCGGATCAATTTTTGGTATCAAAAGAAAAAGACCTAATAAAAATACTGATATAATTGGCATAAAAAATATTCCGAAAGATTTCGACATATAACCGTCAACTTCTCCGTTTATATTCCAATGTGAAGCCATTTGTTCCGGCATTGAAGAATAAGAGATAATTCCAATTATAAATGCCAATAAAACAATTATCCAAGATACTGATTCTCTGTTTTTCATATTTTTATCTTAATGCTTAATGCTATATTTAGTATATCAAACATATCTAGATTATAATAGTTTATTCGCGCGCGTAAAATAATTAATAAAAAAAGCGCCCGAAATAGACGCTTTTTTTTATTTTCTGATGCAATTTATTAGTTTAAATAGTCGCATTGTCCATCGTCATTGGCATCAACGAATTTTCCACCAATATTTTGACCTCTTTGCGAACCATCTTTCATTCCACGTCTTTGTCCATCATGACTTCCTTGTCCTCCTCTTTTCATATTACCATCGTTTCCCTGCCCCAGGCCAAGCCCAAGCTCAGCGCGGATTGCGTTTGCTCCTTCTGTATCACCTGCTAAACGTAATTCCCTGATTTTGACAAATTTAGCAAAATTTTCCTTACTGTTAATTACATCCATCATGCGACCCTTACTATTATCCCCTTTAATTTCTTTCCAAGCATTATAATTAATATTTGCAAATGCTGCAGTCATTGCTTCATGTCTTTCAGGAGTATGGTTTGGACCTTGAACACTTGGATCTCCTTGATAGGCAGAAACAGAGCTAAGTCCTAAACCCACAACACCTACCATTAGCAAAGAGAGAGCTAATAAATTTTTATTCATAATTTTAAATTAATTTAATTATTGTCCCCTAAGTTATTTTAATAAATTAATATTCAATTGTTGTCGACTTTTCGCCTGACTCACTTTTCCATCAAAGAGGATAATGGATATCGTCAAGCCTATTCTATAAATTATTACAATCCAAAAGTAAATTTTATTTCATTTTGTTGAATAAAAACTTTAAAAAATATTAGGGCCAAGAACAAGGGTCGAAGTTAAGCGCATTGTCCTCTTAATTGGCCCTTTGCTTATTCGACCCTTATACAAATATATTACAGTCTTTGGTATAATTTTATTTCAAAATAAAACCTCGTTATTTCTCGGGAGGCTTTATTTTCTCCAAAGATAGATTAATTTACACTACAATTATCAAAACATTTTCTACGATATTTACTAAGTTCAAAACATTCATCCATGCACTTTTTCATTTCTTTGTTTTTGATTATAAATCCGTTCTTTCTCGAACGTGAAGAATCACAGTCATTTATTTGCCCTCTATGAATTCCGCGTCTAATCATTGGTATACTATTTTCATCAACAATCCTTATTTGGTGTGCAAAAAAAACATCATCTCCTCTTTCTCCAATTACAACTATAAATTTATTTTTTTCTAATTCCAATTTTTCATCAAGGCTTAAATTCTGCACATCAACTTTTTGCAATCCACTTGGAATTTCCATGACGACGTAGTCCTCACTAATTTCAGAAATTTTTCCCGACAATCCATTTTTACGCAATTCCATACCACGATTCAAAAATGGTTTTAAAATGATTCCTGACAAATCTTCACTAAAAGCTTGCTGTTCAATTTTTTCAGACACATCTGTATAAGTAAGAATCGCTCCGACAATAATAACGATTGCAACCAAACTTACTACAAAATATTTAAAAGGTTTTTTATAGGAAAAATTCGATTTCATCATCAAGTATCCTGCAAAAAACAAAAAGAATATGAAACCAATAATCAGTAGATATGGAAAAGACTCCAAAAAAGCTGCTATTCCACTTGTACCAAAGCCAAGATATTCAAGATTGTCTGTTGACTTCAGATAAAATAAAAACAAATTAAAAAACAAAATAGACAAAATTACGCTCAACACAAAGGCGCTCTCTAATCCTAATTTTTCAGCAAGAAAAAGATATTTCGAACGAAGTTTGACTCTTCCGCTTTTAATTTCAGACATAACCTTGTTTTCAAGTTTTTTTGAATGTTTATTTTCCATATATTTCTTCTTTTTTTAATTTTTCTTTAATCATTTTTTTTCCTCTTGAAATGAGCGTTCCAACAGTGCTTGTTGGAATTCTCAAAATATCACTAATTTCTTCATAAGATTTTTGTTCAAAATAGAACAAAATTAATGGTTCTTGATATTTTGCTTTGATATTTTTCAACAATTTTTCCATGCTATCTTTCAAAATTTTTTTATCAACATCACCGCCAACATCAATTTTTTCATCAATTATCTTATATTCAACTTCATCTAGAGAAATTCTTTCTTTTGAATATTTTCTCAAATGATTTATCGCTTCATTATGAGCAATCCTATAAATCCAAGAGGAAAACTTTTTATCAGTATTAAATCCATAAAGATTTTTGTAAACCTTGATAAAAACAACCTGGAGAACATCTTCAAGCTCATCTGAATCGTAAATAAATTTACGAAGATAATGAGATAATTTTTGATTATAGCGTTTAATGATTTCACTATATAGCTCTTGATTATCTTTTCTGATTATCTCAATAAGTTGTTCATCTGATAAATCCATTGATTTCATTCCTATATTATACCCCTATGTTTAATACAACTCAAATGTAAATCTTATTTCAAAATTAAAAGAATATTAAAGCTTGCCAGCGCACATAAAAACAACCCGCTTTTAACGAGTCATTTAAAAATTTGTCATAAATTTATTTACGATTTTTTTTCTTAGCCTTTTCCTCAAGCATAAGTCTTTTGATTTCAAGTCGTTTCGCGGTTTTATGAGAAGTAGATTTTTTCTTTTTTCCAACTCCAGTTCTTCTTTTTGCCATAAAAATATTTTAATAATAAGAATTATTTCATTCACAAATTAACAACATTAGACTATCACGAATCAACTGATTAGTAAAGAAAAGACGTCCTAATTAACTTTTTTCCAGATATGATTCATATCTATCTTTGTAAATATGATTAAGTTCTGATAAAATATCATTTCTTTTTTTAAATAACAAATGCGAGTCGCTTATCTTTTCTAGCGCTGGGATAAAAACATCCTTTATAGCAGGACCATACTTTTTAATAAAATGAGTTTTTTGCGGTTGTTTTTCTGGAATATTTCCCGCGTTTCTTATGAAATCAGACAACTTTACTACAAAAATATCTTGACTTTTAATTGCTTCTTCAATATGAGTTTTATATAAATCTCTTTCTTTCTTTTTAATTCCTTTTTTTTCTAATTCTTCTATAATTTTATTAAAATTTGGATTCGTAAGGCCCTTGATGATTTCTTTAATTCTATTTCCATATTTATTGGCAATAACATCAAGCGCGTTATTTTGTAATTCTTCTTCGCTTAATTCCATAATATCTTTATCTAATATTTTTTCTGCGATCTTTAAAGATTGATCTTCAACTGAATCGTGTAGCAACGCTCCAATAATCAAATCTGCGTCAATAATTTCATATTTATCAACTAAATCGCTTGCTACTTCCAGTGGATGAATTATATAAGGATTTCCGTCAATTCTGTCCTCTTGTTCGCAATGCAATTCAAGCATAAAATCTAATGCGTTAAATATTTTCTTAGAATCTTCTTTTTCAAATTTATTTTTTACAGCCTTTTTAAATTCAGTAATTTCCGAATCAATTCGTTCAATATTTTTTTGTCCCCTTTCTTTTGAAGAAATCTCAGCTTGTTTATCAAAAGACATTTCTTTAAATGAGTCTGTATTCATATTTCAATATTATTTCTTATACACATATTTTATCACAAACTGCCAAAGAATTCTATTTTTCTATGTGCATATAAAAATAACCACTAAAACAAAGTGGCTATCTTCTTTGCTCGCCATCTAAAATAAAAATTTCTGTTTTTCATCTTTTTGAGAGAATTTACCGAACAAGTTTTACAATAGACCCGCTACGTAATTAGTTTCGTAACGAAATTTTCAGATTTTGAGACATAATTTTTCAAACAATTTTTGCGGTTTAGCCTGAGCTAAGCTGAAAAAATTTTTGGAAAATTTGACCAAAATATGGAAATTGCAGTAGAAATTAATTACGCAGCTGGTCTAATATCCTCTCCTATCTTTCTCTTTTTTGGTTTCCCAAAAATTATTTTTTCTATATTAAAAGTCCCGTATTTTTCCGTTTTAAAATATCCGCTAACGGCTGACTCCATAAAAATTCCTTCTCTTAGCCAATCAAAAATCCACTCGCTTGCATATTTGGGATTTTCTTGTTCAATGCCAGCGCCTGTGGACAAAAGCCATTTTTTATTAAATTTTTCTTGGGATCCTATGGGAGGAGCCACAATTATAGGCATCCCTAAACCGGCGTAAAAACTTAATTCGCTAGGTTTAGTCCAAAGAATATCTGTTTTTCTTAAAGTGTTGCTGAATTTTTTAAAATATTCTTCTTTGTTGGCCTCAAAAATTATTTCTATTCCACGTCCTATCTCTCCGCTTAGCCCTAAATTTTTTATATTGCTTTCAAAAAAACGACTTACATCATTATGGACGCCGGCTATCAAATTTATGTGAATTTTTTTGCTGATAATCTTCTCCTTTAAACTTTTTACTATAGTAATACCCAATTTTTTTTGGGCTCCGGCTCCCCCGACAGCAAAAGTTAAAGATAATTTTCTTCTGCCTGCGCGACAAGACAGCTCTTTTTGATTTAATGCTTCAGTAAGTCTTTTCTTGTATTTTTCAATATGTTTACGTTCCGGATCAAGATTTACAAGGCGCGAGCAAAAATCTTCTTTTAAAACACTTAATTTTTTGTTTCCTAAATTTTCAAATGGTAAAGGAAAGCCGCTTAAAAAAATTTTATTTTTTGACACGCCATATAATTTTAATCTCTCCGCGACTCTGTGATTTGGCGCCAGATATTTTATTTTACTCATACTCGGTTTATAAGGCGCCCAAGCGCGGCTAATGTCGGCATCACAAACTAATAAATAAATATCGGAGGAAAATCCATGAATTTCCGCCATATAGGCCGGAATAAAAAAAGTGGAGATTAAAGGAATATCTTTCTTTTTTAATTTTTCCACAAAATGTTTTCCCCATCCTTTCTTTATTAAAAAAATCGAACTTAAAAGCTGAAGATTTGATCCTGATAAATCTCTTTTTGGATAAAATCTTGGAATAGCCTGAAATCTGTCAAATAAATCAAAAGCATATTTTCCTAAAATCGGAAAATTTTTGAAACGGGAAATAAAATTATAAAATTTTTGGCTTTGACGCCAAATTTTTACGTCTTTTTTTGGGATACCTTCATAAGTATTAGAGTTTATAATCTCTCCGCCATAAGCCAAATACTTTAAAGGATAGGCCGCTCTTTGATGCCCGTATCCCATATCAACCGCCACAACCCAAGCTTTATTATTTTTTTGTTTTTCCATACTATAAAGTTTAACATAACTTTTTTAACTAATCAATCGCCTGTATAAGTAAAATATTATAATTAACAATTTAAGATAAAAAAATTACTTGAGCCTGATTTCTCTGACCTAAGTAAGTGTATTTTTTGTATCCAATAATTTTTGATTTATTTGATATTTGCCCCTTTCTTGTCTTGCCATTTAAGAAACGCTATTGCTATTGCTATTGTTCCGCATAATGCAATTGTCTTAATCGGCTCAAAATATAAAGAGACACTTATTGTCATTGCAATCATCGCAATTGGCAATAATTTTAGATGTTTTTTTTCTTTGCAACTTTTTTCTTCATATTTTAAGCAATCTCCGCAATCAATTTCATCTCCCATTTTGTTTCATCTCCGAATTTTTTATTTTTTAAATAACTTTTGATTTTATTTTATATTTAAATTTAAAAAATGTCAAGACCTCCCACTGAACCTGAATTCAAACCCCGAATCCTATTTTCTGGTGTTGTATAAAAGTTATTCTTTTGGAAGATTGATTTTTGCCACTCCCTGAGAATAAGGAGCGGAATCAATTTTGGTCACATTTTCAACAGATTCACGATACACCTTATCAAAAATTTCTACCAACTCGTCTAAATTTTCTTTGGATTCAGTTTCGGTTGGTTCAATAAGCATGGCAGATTTTAAGCCTCCCGGAAAATAAACGCATCCGGCGCCAACCATAGTGGGAGGATGAATGCCGTAATCAATCAATCGCTTGGCGAAATTCTGAGCCGAAGTAGGCAGCTGTTCACCGCTTAATAAACACTCGTGCATGCAAATTTTATTATATACCGGCGGCAAGATTTTTCTTAGTTTGTGTTGTATATAATTGGCATTTAAAACCGCGTTTTCAGAAGCCTCTTTTAATCCTGCCGATCCCATGGCGCGAATATAAGCATAAGCTTTAATTAAAACAGTAATATGTCCATAAAAACTTTTTACGCGGCCGATTGTTTGAGGACGATCTGTTGTAGGAAAATACTTTTTACCTTTTTTAATTATTACAGGAATTGGCAGAAATGGTTCAAGAAATCTCTTTACTGCCACTGGACCGGAACCTGGACCGCCTCCGCCGTGCGGAGTAGAAAATGTTTTATGGAGATTAAGCTGCACCACATCAAATCCCATATCGCCGGGGCGCACAATTCCCATAAGAGCGTTTAAATTTGCTCCGTCATAATAGAGCAAAGAACCGTTTTTATGCGCTTTTTTGGCGATTGCGAGAATCTGCTCTTCAAATAAACCGCGAGTAGACGGATTAGTCATCATAATAGCAGCAACTCGACCGTCTAATGATTTTTCAAAAGTATCTAAATCAAAAAGGCCATCAGAAGTAGTTGGTATAATGCGACAAGTAAAACCGGCCATAGCCGCAGAAGCAGGATTAGTGCCATGAGAAGAATCGGGAATAATAATAATATCTCTTTTTTCTCGGCGCGAGGCGAAGTGGGCGCGAATCATAAGAAGCCCTGTAAATTCACCGTGCGCTCCTGCAGCTGGCGCAAGACTAACCGCAGACATGCCCGTAATTTCGCTAATATAGGCTTGAAGATTATACATTAGTTCCCATAAACCGGAAGCGGTTTCGGCTTCCTGGCGCGGATGAACAAAACGGAATCCATCAAGATCGGCGTAACGTTCATTTCGCTTAGGATTATATTTC
>DAOWDS010000026.1 GCA_030638895.1 Candidatus Moraniibacteriota bacterium
GCATTTATTATTTTTTCCTTGATTTTCTGTTCATTTTCAATTTCTTCATTATCTTTGTGTCCCAAATAATCAAATATTATTTTATTTTTACTATAATCTCTTTTGCCCGGATCAAGAAGATACGCGGCGATCATTATGTCAAATTCTAATCCTCTAACGTCAATATTGTGATTTGCAAGATTTTCAACATCCCGCTTTAAAAAATATCCGATTTTTTTATAATTTTCGTCTTCCAAGATGGGCTTCAACTTTTTAAGCGCTGAATTTTCTACTAAAACAGAAGAATTAAATAAATTTGGTTTATTATCTTTTAAAATCAACGGTATGAAATATATTGGACTCGTCTCCCAAAGAAAGACCATTCCCGTCAAATCTCTTTGAGATACATCTTCGTCGCTGCTTCTCGTTTGAAAAACAAATTTCTTTTGCTTTTTCAAATCAATCAAAAAATTGTCGATTTTTTTATCAGTATCTAAAATTACATATTTTACATATTTTCTGTTTTCATTCCCAGCCAGTGGTTCTGTCTCTAAATTATTTGCCTGTTCAACTCTGTCCATTAAGCTATAAAATTCTAATTCCCTGAAAAGATGATTTAATGCTCTTTTGTTATAATCTCCCCATTTACATTTTTTCAAGTTAAGTTTGATATCCACATCACGCTTTATAGTTGCCAGCTCTTTGCTCATTATTGCTTTATCTTTTTGATCAATTAATTTTTCTTTTATTTTTGGCTTAATTAAATCGCCTGTTTTATTTTTTTCAATTGCTTCATAAAGTTTTTCAATTGAACTAAAATTTTGAAGCAATTCAATCGCGCCCATTTCTCCGACTCCTTTCACGCCAGGAATATTATCTGACGGATCTCCCCGCAATCCCTTATAGTCAATGATCTGCTCTGGCGTTAAATTATATCTTTTTTCTATTGCTTTCTCGTCATATACAATTGTGTCTTTTATCCCCTTTCGAAGAGTATAAATTTTTGTTTTTTTATTTACCAACTGAAGAACATCCAAGTCTCCCGTTACAATAATAGTTTCAAGATTATTTAATTTGCCGGCTTTTTCGGACAAAGTTCCAATCAAATCATCTGCCTCAAAACCTTTTTTCTCTATGATTGGAATATTAAAAGCTCTCACAACCTCTTTTATTCTCGGAATCTGGTCATAAAATTCCTGATCAGGCTTTTTCCTTCCTGCTTTATATTCAGCATAAATTTTATCTCTAAAAGTCCCGCCTTCCACGTCAAAAGTACAAATGATGCAATCGGGATTAAGTTCTTTGATAACCCCCAAAAGAACAGAAGTGAAACCGTAAACAGCATTTACAAGCTCTCCTTTCTTTGTCGTAAGCGGAGGCATAGCGTGATATGCCCTATGCATCAAAGCGTTTCCATCAATAAGAATTAGTTTTTTTGTTGATTTGTTTCTTTTCATAATTTAATAATAAAACAGTATGATAATATATCAATTTTCGATATTTAATATAATTATACTGCGAATCAAACCTCTTGACAAAAAATTATATGTATGATAGTCTCTAAAGTAATGTTTTAATCCTTTATCAATAGCCTTTTGTCTTTTATTTTGCAGTAAAAAATAGGAGGCTGTTGTATAACAACTCATTCTACTTATATAGCATTGTTTTGTTTAAAACAAACTGTTGTATAATGGCCTTATATAAAAGTGTATAAACAAAATTAAGGAGACAAGAAGAAAATGTTGATGTTCCAACAATAATGGCAACACTAAGAATCCTTGGCGTTCCGAATGTTGTAGCAGATCATGTCGGAAAAGCTGTTAAAAAATTGTCTGCGCAAGTAAAAACCATGAAAAACAAAATGTCAATGGTAAAAGTAGAAGACGAGACAGATAGTCTGGAAACTACAAAGCAAGTAGAGCAAATGGAAAAAGACAGGCAAGAGAGAAGCAGCGTCCACAAAACAACGGTCGCAATGATGGAAAAGCAAATTACGGAAGTAGAAGAAAGCATTAGAGGTCTTCACTCCCTAAAAACAAAATTCGCTTGATCAAAAAACTAAATGTAATAAGTTCGTCTCCATAGAGAGCAACGGCTTATTACATTTTTATTTTGACTAAAATAGAAAAATAGATGCGATATAATTGATTATAGTCTTTTAGATTTTTCCAAAACACCTAAAACCATATCTTTCTCGCATTTTCATTTATAAATTTAAATTCTATATTTAATCTTTTCTCTGGTAAAATCTCTTCGATTTTCTCCGGCCATTCAATAACTATAAGATTATTTTCACCGCTTATTATTTCTTCCCATCCCAAATTTAAAATTTCTTTATAATCAGAAATGCGATAACAGTCAAAATGATACAATGTATATTTTTTATTTATCTTTTTGGAAGAAGTATATTTTTTCATGATCAAAAATGTCGGACTGTTTACCGTTTCTTTAATTCCAAATTCTTCAGCCAAACCCTGAACAAATGTTGTCTTTCCTCCTCCCAAATCGCCATAAAGGCAAACCAACCAATTGGAATTTTTAGTTTTATTTATTTGGATCCACTCCTCAACTAAAACTTTCGCAAATTCTTTTGTTTCTTCGGGACTTTTTGTTGTAATTTGATTTTTAGACATGAATTATTTTAATTCCACAGACTAATCTATAGAATTTTAAAATTTATTATCTATTAACTCATTTATTAATTTATATAACAATTTTACCCTTGTCTTTTTTTCTGTAAATGGCCTGTCGGAAGCTGTGACATCGGCTAAAATTGTTCCCAAACATCTTTCAATCAAACTTGCTCTAATTAGAGAATCAAATTTTTTAAGTTTTAGCTTTTTGTTTATTGCCTTCATTTCGTTAATCCATTTAATAATCCCTATTTTACAATTTTCATAACCTAACTTCCAATCAGCGCCAATTATCCAGTCAGCCCATATTATAAATCCTAATTCATATCCTTCCGGATACATTTTAGTATGCGCAAAATCAATAATATAATATTCGTCATCTGAAGCTTTATAAATTTCATGCGGCTTAAAATGTCCATGGCACCAAGC
>DAOWDS010000025.1 GCA_030638895.1 Candidatus Moraniibacteriota bacterium
AAACGAAAAAAAAAGATGGATAACAAGCCCTGCGGTATTTATTTCCAATGGTTATAATTGGAAAGACATAGTAATTGTTACAGATTTTGAATTAAGCATATATCAAGACGGAGGAGACATATCAAACATAAATTTAAAAACTGACGGAAATCTTTTAAAATCGCTTGGAGACAGCAAGGTTTATTTGATAGAAAACGAAAAAAAAAGATGGATAACAAGCCCTGCGGTATTTATTTCCAATGGTTATAATTGGAAAGACATAGTAATTGTTACAGATTTTGAATTGGATGTATATTTAGAAGGGGAGAATATTAGATAATTTTTTGTAATATTAATATTTGTAAATATATATTATAATTGAAGCAAAATTATCAGATTGTCAAATCTGTCATTCTGAATTTAGTTTAGAATCTATTATCCGTAACTTCTGGTTTTGTGAAATAAATTCAGATAATGCCTATAATATAAAAGATCCTGAAACAAGTTTAGGATGACATGATTGATAAATTTATAAAAATATAAAATCTAACGGGGTTGACAGAAAAAACATTTGTGTTAGTCTGTGTTAGTAACTTGAAATTATGTTAGAAATTATAATATGACTGAAAATAGTTTTGATAAAATAAAAAAGCTTATAAAAATTATTGGTGGAAAAGCTATTATAATTGAAGACGGTAAGCCGGTTTTTGTAGTTATAGATGTTGATGAGTATGTTAATTTTGATAACATTGAGCGTGTTGTCGCTCATTCTAAAAAAATAGTAGAAGAAAACGTGAATAGAGATATTACAATTTGGAAAAACAAACAAGACGAAAGAAAATTAAAACAGTTTGAGATTGAAGATGATTTTGAAGAAAAGAATAATAAAAAAGAAATAAATAATGAAATTATAATTGAGAAGCTATAGCATTTGACAAAAGCGTTAACAATGTGTATCATAGTTAAATAGTGTTGGATTTTTATCAAGGAATAGCAATAAATAAAAATATTCTATAAAAGCACTTGCCAAATTTTTTTTGTGTGCTAATATATGTACATTGTCTTTTAAATATCTAATTTTTTAAAAATTAATCTTATAAACTAAGGTAATAAGAGTAATAAATTCTCTTTAAAACCTAGCTTTATAAAAGGAGAATCATAAAAATGGCGGAAATATTTGATAGATCAAAGCCACATGTCAATGTTGGCACAATTGGTCATGTTGATCATGGTAAAACAACTCTAACTGCGGCTATGCTTGCTTGTTTGTCTGCGTCTGGTAAAAAAGCTTCAAAAAAGGGCGTAGGTGAAATCGATAGCGCGCCGGAAGAAAAAGAAAGAGGCATTACAATTGCTACTTCTCATCAGGAATATGAATCAGACACAAGGCATTATGCTCACGTAGATTGTCCCGGGCATGCTGATTATATTAAAAATATGATTACTGGCGCGGCTCAAATGGATGGCGCTATTTTAGTAGTTGCTGCGACTGACGGGCCTATGCCTCAAACAAGAGAGCATATTTTACTTGCAAGGCAAGTTGGTGTTCCTGAAATCGTTGTTTTTATTAATAAAACTGACCAGGTTGACGACATAGAACTGGTTGATCTTGTTGAAGAAGAAATTAGAGAATTATTGACAAAATATGAATTTGACGGCGCAAATACTGCTATTATAAGAGGATCAGCCCTTAAGGCGCTTGAATGTTCTTGTGGAAAAGCGGAATGTGATAAATGTAATCCTATTTTAGAAATTGTTAAATCTCTTGACGAAAAGATTCCAGAACCAAAAAGAGATGTTGATAAGCCATTTTTAATGCCACTTGAAGATATTTTTTCAATTGAAGGAAGAGGAACTGTCGTTACAGGAAGAATTGAAAGAGGAGTTGTTAATATAAACGAAGAAGTAGAGCTTGTTGGAATAAAAGATACAAGAAAAGTAGTTGTTACCGGTATTGAAATGTTTAATAAACAACTGGATAGAGGTCAGGCTGGAGATAATGCTGGTGTTTTGCTTAGAGGCATTAAAAAGGAAGAAGTTGAAAGGGGGCAAGTTTTAGCTGCTTCTGGTTCAATTACTCCTCATAATGAATTTGAAAGTGAAGTTTATATTTTAACAAAAGAAGAGGGTGGAAGACATACTCCATTTTTCAGCGGATACAAACCGCAGTTTTATATCAGAACAACTGATGTAACGGGAGATGTAACTTTATCTGAGGGAACAGAAATGGTTATGCCTGGAGATACCGTAAAACTAGGAATAAAATTAATTTCTAAAGTAGCAATGGAAGACGGAATGCGATTTGCGATTAGAGAAGGCGGAAGAACTGTAGGGGCTGGAGTTGTAACCAAGATTATAAAATAAGGAGATTGAGATCTTCTTGTTTTTTATTTTAATTTTTTTAATATAAAATTATAAGTGAACAACTTCCAGTTGATATAAGCACTGATATAGATAATGAAAAAAAAGAGGGGGATCAAAGTTCTGTCAGAGAAAAAGCTAAAAAATTATTAGAGGAAGTGGAAGATTTTGTAAATAAAGGAGACTATAAAGCAGCAAAAGAAATTACGAACCAGCTTACAGAAATGTTGAAAAAAGATTTAGAAGAAAACCCTGAAGAATAGAATTTTATTATCAATTTAATTTCAAATACAAATCTAAATGACTGAAGAAAAGAAACAGGAAGAAGAAAACGAATCTAAGCCGAAGATTCGAGTGAAAATTAAAGCGTATGATCATAAGGTTATTGATCAATCAGCAAAACAAATAGTTGAGACTGCTCTTCGAAACGGGGCTTCTGTTAGAGGTCCGGTTCCCTTGCCTACTGAAATTAGCAAGTTTACGCTGAATAGCTCAACATTTGTTCATAAAGATGCCAGAGATCAGTATGAAATGAGGGTTCATAAGAGACTTGTTGATATTCTTGATCTGAATCCTAAAATAATTGATTCTCTGACAAATTTAAATTTGCCAGCCGGAGTTTTTATTGAAATAAAAATGTAATATTAAATTGCTAAATTGCTAAATTGCTATATTATCAAAGATAGTGTTGAGCGTTATCGTGTTATGTATAACAATTTAATAATATAACAATTTGTTTATATGCTAGTTTAAGTGCTTATTGCTGGATTATCTCGTGGATCTCCGGTTAAATAGTAGCGCTAAGTATACTAAATTAGCCAATTCAAAATCGGATAATAACGGTTAAGATTGGTTTAATTATCTGATTTTTTTGTTTGTGTTAAATCACTAATACGATTTTGTAACAATATAACAATATAATTTATATGAAATTTATTTTGGGGAAAAAAATAGGAATGAGCCAAGTATTTGTAAGTGATGATAAAAATATGGAAGTTATTCCCGTAACTTTAGTGCAAGCAGATCCATGTGTTGTAACAAAAACTATAACAAGAAACAAGGACGGCTACAAAGGAGTTCAAGTTGGTTTTTTAGAAAAGAAAAAAATTAATAAACCTCTTATGGGACACTTGAAAGATCTAGGTAAATTCAGATATCTTAGAGAATTTAGAACAGAAGACTCTGATAAAGAATACAATTTGGGAGATAAGATTGATGTTTCAATATTTGAAACAGGAGACGAAGTGAAAGTTACTGGAACTTCAAAAGCAAAAGGATTTCAAGGTGTTATAAAAAGGCATGGTTTTAAAGGAGGTCCGGCATCGCATGGACAGAAACATAGCAACAGAAAAGGAGGATCAATTGGAAGCGCGTTTCCAGAGCACGTAATAAAAGGAAAAAAGATGGCTGGTAGAATGGGAGGAAAACAAGTTGCTCAGCTTGGGCTTAAAGTCGTTAGTGTTGCCAAAGAGAAAAATTTGCTGTTAATTAAAGGTTCGGTTCCTGGCAATATAGGCTCATTAGTTGAAATTGTTACTAGATAAAAAACAATAATAAATTTCTCAATCTAGTTTTTTAAAATAATAGTAAGTTTATAATAAATACATGATAAAAATTAAACTCCACAATATAGACGGGAAAGAAATGGGAGCAATAGATCTTCCCGAAGAAATTTTTGGAGTGGAAGTAAAAGATGATTTAGTTCACCAGGTATATGTAGCGCATATTTCAAACTCAAGAAAAGTTTTAGCTGACACAAAAGACAGGGGAGAAGTTAGGGGCGGAGGAAAAAAGCCATGGAAGCAAAAAGGAACAGGAAGAGCAAGACATGGTTCTTCAAGGTCTCCGATTTGGAAGGGCGGAGGAGTTACTTTTGGTCCTAATACTGAAAGAAATTATAGCAAAAGAATAAACAAGAAAATGAAGATAAAAGCTCTTTATATGGTATTATCTTCAAAAGTAAGAGATGACGAGCTAATAATTTTAGATGATTTAAAATTAAATAAAGTTTCAACAAAATCAATGAGTAATATTTTGGGAAAGTTGCCCATAAAAGGAAAAGTTTTATTATCTTTGGGAGAAAAGGATGATTATGTATTTAAATCAGTAAAAAATATTCCTAAGCTTTCAATGGTTGCCAGTGATTCTTTAAATGTTGCGGATTTGCTGAAAAATAAAACTTTAATTTTAAATACAAAAGGAGTAGAAAAGATAAAAGAAACATATATGATTAATTTACATAAAAGTTCACAATAGAAGTGAATAGAGGCTGAAAAAACGAATTTAACGATTATAATATATATATGAGAATTCTAAATAAAATTATAAAGAAAAAATATAATAAAGATGAGAAGAAAGACGCAATAATTTCAAAAGATCTTAAAGAAAAACAAAATAAAAATATACTCAAGGAAGCTAAAGAAAAAAAAGTAATTGATGAAAAATCTACTAAAAAGAAAATAGAAAACAAGAATCAAAAAAATGAAGATACAAAAGACAAAAAAATTGCAATGAACGTAAAAAAACAGAAAAAAGAAGCAGTTTCTAAAATAAAGAAAATTTCAAAAGATAAAATGCCAAATCATTATTTTGATTTAATAAAAAAACCCCACGTTTCTGAAAAAACCTTCAATCTTTCCAATAAAAATCAGTATGTTTTTATTGTTTCCGACAAAGCTAATAAGTCAGAAATAAAAAAAGCTATTAAAAATTTATATAAAGTTTTAGTTGTTAGTGTTAATGTTGTTAGCGTACCTTCTAAACCCAAGAGATTTAAAGGTAGATTAAGCGTCAAAAGCGGGTATAAAAAAGCAATAGTTAAACTAGCTGAAGGAAATACAATTGATTTAATGAAAGAAGCAAAATAATTATAATTTTGATTTAATTTTAAATAATATGGCGGTAAAAAAATATAAACCAACATCTGCTGGAAGAAGAGGAATGATGGGATACGATTTTTCTATATTAGATAAAAAAAATCCAGAGAAAAGCTTGCTTGGAAAAAAAACAAGAAAAGCCGGAAGAGGTAGTGCGGGAAAAATAACCACTAGACACAAAGGCGGTGGCGCAAAGAAAAGATTTAGGATAATTGATTTTAAGATGAATAAATTTGACATTCCGGCAAAAGTTCAGGCCATTGAATATGATCCGAACAGAACGGCATTTATTGCTTTAGTATCTTACGCGGACGGAGAAAAGAGATATGTTATTGCTCTAGAAGGACTAAAAAAAGAAGACAAGATTATTTCTTCTAAGAACGCTCCTATAGAAACTGGAAATAGAATGTCTCTTAAAAATATTCCTTCAGGAACGATTATAAACAATATTGAGTTATTTCCAGGCAAAGGGGGCCAATTGGCGAGGTCTGCTGGATCATATGCGAAATTGACAGCAATAGAAGGCGGTTACGCTCATGTGAAATTATCATCTGGACAGATTAAATTAATCCCTGAAAATTCTTTTGCTACTATTGGCCAGGTAAGCAATATAAGCCATAATAAAATTGTCATTGGCAAGGCTGGAAGATCAAGATGGATGGGGAAAAGGCCTCAGGTAAGAGGAAGTGCGATGAATCCTGTGGATCATCCACATGGAGGAGGAGAAGGAAGACAGCCTATTGGGCTTAAGCATCCGAAAACTCCTTGGGGAAAGCCTGCTCTTGGATTTAAAACTAGGAAGAAAAATAAGCGTATAAATAATTTTAAGAAGAGGATAGAAAAGACAGAAAAAGAATAAATTTAGCAATACAACAATTTAACAATATAATTATATGTCAAGATCGCTAAAAAAAGGCCCTTATATAGATGAAAAATTAATGAAGAAAGTCAGTAATTTAAAAGCTGGCGATAAAACCGTTATTAAAACATGGGCAAGAAGTTCTGTAATTTCTCCGGAAATGGTAGGTTTTATTTTTGGAGTTCATAATGGAAAACAGCATATTGAAGTTTCTGTTACGGAAGATATGGTTGGTCACAAGCTTGGAGAATTTTCTCCAACAAAGAAATTTATTAAACACGGCGGCAAGATGCAAAAAGAACTAGAAAAAAAACAGTAAATAAAAGCCAATTTAAGCATATAAATATAAGTTAATTAAACTTGTTTTAAATGTTTAAATATTTAAATGTCTAAATCAATACAATGGAAGTTCAAGCACATTTGAGGAATTTAAGAATTTCACCAAGAAAAGTGAGGTTGATTGCTGATGTTATAAGAGGTATGAATATTGATAACGCTAAAATTCAATTAGAATTCATAAATAAAAAATCTTCTCAGC
>DAOWDS010000054.1 GCA_030638895.1 Candidatus Moraniibacteriota bacterium
AGAATTAAAATTATAGCAATAAACTTTCGCAACAAAATTAATTTACTAATTTCTTCTTTTAAAATTTTTGGATAGAAAATGCTTGATATAATTACAAAAAGAAAAACAAACAACGGATAGACGGAAGATAACGCGCTTACTAAAGTAACGGAACTAATAGACACAGCAATTGTAATAAATAAAACGCCGATTAAAGACAAGATTTGAATAAGTGAAATAATAAAAATAGCTTTTTTCCCGCGTTTTTTTGCAAGCAATAATAAATCAGAAAAATTTATAACACATGCCGGAATTAAAGCAATAAACATTCCAATCCTCGTCCAGGAAAAAATTGTCCAAAAATCCGCAAAATTAAAAAGATGTTTTATTAAAATATAATATACCGCAAAAAAAATATTAGACAAAATCATTAAACAAAAAGCTTTTCCGAACTTAATTCTAAAAGAATCTTTCAAAGATATCAAAACGATCCCAATAACCATTAAAAATATTCCAAAATATTTTACTTGAACAAAAAATTCTCCGAGAAAAATAAAAGCAAAAAGAGCAACAAATAACGGCGTCAGGCATGCCAAAGGAGAAATGCGAGATATTTCTTCAATGCTCACAGCTTTAAAATAAAACAAAATCGCTAAAATATAAAAAATTCCTGAAATAAGAGCAAGTAAAACATTAAAATTTGACAATTCGGAAAAACCATAAACAAAATAAACAATAACACTGGCGATTAATCCAACCACGCCAAGAATCATCATAATAATAATTGGCCTAATAATCCATTTAGTTAAAACATATTTATCAAATATATTTAATGTCGCCCAAATAAATGCCGCTGAAATTGAAAGTAGAATCCACAACATAGAATTAATATTTTAAGCATAAAATTAAAATTTACAAAGTAAACAAAAGATTCTGATCCGCCAGCCGGCGTACAGAATAAAAATTATTTATATTAAGTTCCTAATATCTATTTTGCAATACGCATAAATCTGTAAAAATAAGAATACAAAAAATGCAAAAACTATTATGTTTTTTTATTCATGCAACACTTCTTGTATTTATTCTTGCTTCCGCATGGACATGGATCATTCCGGCCTATTTTTTTAATTTTTTTCTGCGGACCAGCTGAAGTTTTAGACGACTCCGCTCCAGCGTTTGTTGAAATATTTTTATTTTCCATTGGCGATTCAACTTTTTTTACAACTTGGACCCTGAATATCGCAGAAAGAACATTTTCCTCGACTGAACAAAGAAGAGACTGGAACATCCGATAGCTTTCTTTTTTGTATTCAACTAATGGATCTTTTTGTCCATAACCCTGAAGGCCTATTCCGTCCCGCAGGCTATCCATAGAATCAAGGTGCTCCATCCAAAGCATATCAATACTTCTTAATATTACCATTTTTTCAATCTGTCTCGCGGCCTCATATCCGATTTCTTCTTCGCGCTTATTATACGCGTCAGATAAAACTCCAAAAATCAAATCCGTTAGCAAGCTTCTCGCCTCTTCGTCTGACATGTCTAAATTTACGATTTCTTTTATTTTATTTTCAAAATCGCCATTAATGGATATAATTTTATGAACCGCCTCTAAAATTCCCTTAGTATCCCAAGCACTTCTGCTTTCAGCGCTATGTATTGAAGTAATATATTGTGACTGATTTTCGAACATCTCCAAAATTTTATCTTTAAGCTTTAAGAGTTCTGGAAAATTGTCTTTATTGATTTCTTTTTCCGCTTTTTCAACATTGTTTGTAATATCTAAAATCTCTTTTCTCTTTTTATATATCACCTCTCGCTGCCTATTCATCACGTCGTCATAATCCAAAACGTGCTTTCTGATATCAAAGTTATATCCCTCAATTTTTGTTTGCGAGTTTTCAATTGACTTTGAAATAAAAGAATTTTCAATTGGCATATCTTCTTCAATTCCAAGCTTGTCCATCATAATTTTCATTTTATCTGAGCCAAAAACACGCATCAAATGATCTTCCATGGAAACAAAAAATTGTGTCTTTCCATGTTCACCTTGCCTTCCAGATCTTCCTCTGAGTTGATTATCAATTCGTCTTGCCTCGTGGCGTTCTGTTCCAAAGATACAAAGTCCGCCAAGCTTATCAACACCTACTCCGAGCTTAATATCTGTTCCTCTTCCTGCCATATTTGTCGCAATTGTAACCGCGCCCTTTTGTCCAGCGCTAGAAATTATCAAAGCTTCTTTTTCGTGAAACTTTGCATTCAAAACTTCATGCTTGATTCCTTCTCTTTTCAGCATTTCGCTCAAAACCTCTGATTTTTCAATGGATATTGTTCCAACTAAAACAGGCTGTCCTTTTTTATATCTTTTTTTTATTTCTTGAATTAAAGCCATAAACTTTCCTCTTTCCGTTTTATACACTGAATCTACGCTATCTATTCTTATTATAGTCTTGTTTGGAGGAATAATAATAACATCTAAAGCATAAACCTTTGAAAATTCCTCTGCGTTAGTCACTGCCGTTCCCGTCATACCCGCAAGTTTATCATATAATCTAAAATAATTCTGAAAAGTTATAGTTGCCAAGGTCCTGCTTTCTTTTTGAATTTTTACATTTTCTTTGGCTTCTATGGCCTGATGGAGCCCTTCACTAAACCTTCTCCCTGGCATAAGACGACCAGTAAATTCATCAACTATAATCACTTCGCCGTCTTTGACAACATAATCTTTATCAAGCTTAAATAGAATTTCGGCCTTGAGAGCCTGTTCAAGATGATGGACGAACATTATCCCGCCTTCGTTATAGATGTCTTTCATATTCAGCATTGCTTCTACTTTTTCTATTCCTTCATCCGTTAAACTAACAGCTCTCATTTTTTCATCAATGGCATAATCTTTTTCGTTATCTAGTCTTGGAACAATGCGAGAAAAAGTCTGGTACATTGTGTTTGAATCCGCGTCCGGAGCGGAAATAATAAGGGGGGTTCTAGCCTCATCAATAAGAATGCTATCCACTTCGTCCACAATAGCAAAATTTAATTCCCTTTGAACCATTTGGTCTTTATTAACCGCCATATTATCGCGCAAATAATCAAATCCAAATTCGTTGTTCGTTCCATAAGTAATGTCGCAAGCATATGCTTCTTTTCGGCTTACTTCCCTTAGATTTTCCATTTCTACTGTAACCTCGTTTTCGTCTGATTCAGTTTGTTGATCAAAAAAGAAAGATTTGTCGTGTTGTATAACTCCAATGCTAAGCCCCAAAAAATGATAAATCGGACCCATCCAATTCGCATCTCTTTTAGAAAGATAATCGTTTACAGTCACTAAATGAACGCCTTTTCCAGTAAGAGCGTTTAAATATATAGATAAAGTTGAAACAAGAGTTTTTCCCTCTCCTGTTTTCATTTCGGAAATTTTCCCCTGATACAAAACAATCCCTCCAATAAGCTGAACATCGTAATGTCTTTGTCCCATCACTCTTTTCGCAGCTTCTCTGACAACAGCAAACGCTTCCGGCAGAATTTGATCAAGTGTTTCTTCTTTATTCAATCTTCCTCTAAACACGTCTGTTTGATTTTTTAATTCTTCATCAGAAAAAGACTGGAACTTGCTTTCCAGTTTATTTATTTCATCAACGATTGGCTGGATTTTTTTTAGTTCCTTTTTATTAGGATCACCGAATATTTTATTTATTATTGACATAATACAGAAGTTATAAAGTTAAAAGTTCTTATAAAGAAAAAATTATAACATAATCTCTTTTCGTCTTCAAAACATTTGAAACGGATTATAAATCCGTTTCCGCAAAAAAATTATTTTACTTTTTTATTTCCCATTTCTAATCTTAAATTTTCTAAATTCTCCCTTAACCCAAGCTAATGGAGAAATTCCTTTCAATTTTTTAATCATTCTTGCCCCTCTTCTTATTTTTGAAGTTCTTTCGTTTTTATATTCATTTATCATTATTTTTAATTCGTCTTTTACACTGTCAATTGACTTGTAGATGTCATCGCTTTCTACAACATTTCGGATCATTTTTTTAGGAAACTGCAAATTGACTTCGGCCTTATAGATATCTCCTTGTTGATGGTGTTGCGTAGTCTTAGCTAATTCCACTCTGGCAATCACGCTGTCTGATTCTATATTTGCAAAAAATTTCTTTAACCCGCCAATTTTTTCATTGACATAAGCCTTTAAATCATCATGCAACTCTAAATTTGTGCCTTGAATAATAATATTCATTTTATTTTTATTATTTTTTAAACATAATTCATCATAGCACATTTATTTGATTTATCAAGAGAATATCATATAAACATTCTAACATTTAAACATATTAACATAATTCCAAACATGCTGTCTAATTAAATCCAACATACACGGAATTTATCCTTTAGGATTTCATATTTTGGCTTAAACAAGCGACTTATTATAAAACCCTAAAAGGTAAATTCCATTTATTTAGACAGTCTCCGTTGAATTCATAAATTATAAATTTTTATTCGTAATTCTTAATTCGTAATTCATTTTTTATAATTCACTCTCACAAACCACGAAACAAATCCCAACAAAAACACAATTACACCTGCATATAAAAAAGTATTTTGAAATCCAATATATAAAATCGCCATTCCTCCGATTAAAGCGCCAAACGCCGGTCCTAATGTTGTTAAAATTGTATCAAAGACAGAAGCTTCTTCTTGATAGTTTTTTAATTTTTTAGAAAGCAAAGCGCTTTTTCCACTTCCGACGGATAGGGCTCCAAGTGAATCAAAAACCATAATCGTAAATAATCCTAGCAGGCTTATTACGCTCGCAAAAAGTCCAAGAATAATCGTTACAAAACCTTCCATAACAATTCCCATGCTTATAACCTTATTGTTTTTCAACTTTCCAATTATTTGTATTACTATCACTGAAAGCGGGAGATAGGAAACAGAAGCAATAGAAATAAACTTAATTATTTCCTCTTGAGAAAAAGACATATTTTCCAGAAACAAAACAAAGAACGCGCGATAAATTCCTCCAAGAATTAAAACAGAAAAAAGTGAAATTAAAATTATTATAAAAATTTTGTCAGATTTTATAATACTAAAAACTTGGATGTAATTTTTTATTAGGTTTGTCTTTTTATTTTTTTGAATACGCTGGCTACATTGCAGCAATTCACCTCTTGTCGCGTCATATTTTTTCAAAGAGAGATGTTCGGAACATGTTAACGCGAAGCCTTTTTGCGCAACAGGATCTACGGCTATGTCTGCCGAATAAGCATGGCTATATGAACCATGAAACCGACAATTTCTATTCAGCCTAGCATAAGCATAAATAGCGTTTGCAAATTGAATTAAAACGCTCAAAGCAAAAACTCCCGTAAAACCGA
>DAOWDS010000016.1 GCA_030638895.1 Candidatus Moraniibacteriota bacterium
ATTTTCAAATTTTTTTCAGCGAGAACTTCCCCCAACTTTGATAAATAATTATGAACTGGCTTTTTAAGCACAAAAAACAACACAGTCAAAACTGCAAAAATAGCAATAGCATTTATCAATATTTCATTTATCATACTTCCCATTATACTTGAAAATCACTAAAAATCAAATTTAATTGTCAAAAAAATAGCTTGAAGCGATTTATACTGTTTCTCGCTTCAAGACTATTGTTCTAGATCTATTTTCACATATAGGACAATCTGTTAATGGTCCACTATGCCCCCCTCTGACATGGTTTACTTCCTCTTTGTCCGGAATAAATTTAGTTCCGGCTATCTTTGATACGCCAATTTGAATTAACAAATTTAATCTCCTTTAAGATATAACCGTATTTTTTCCAAAGCCTCAACTTCTTTGATTAATTCACCGACTGTTTTATTGCCATCCACATTCGGTCTTGTTTTAATTTCATACATCTTTTTCATCTCCGAGTTTTACATTATAATTTCAAAATATGTGACTCCTGCTCCTATTAAAGCATATATAAAAATCCCTATTACCAAAAATACAAACCCAATAAATAAAACGCTTGCTCCTGTTTGAATAAACCATCTAATTATTTTCATTTGTAGTCACGCCCTGTCTCTCGACAATTCTTTATAAACTCTTATTGATTTCTATAAGACTAAATACATTAAAATAATATCACAAAAAATCAATCCTGTCAACTTGGTGTATTAGTCCAACACATTCTACTCCAAAGATCATTTTAATCAAAATTAAAATACAATTAGTATTTTATACACGCCATATTACAAAAAATACTGAGAATCTAATCAAATGCTCAGTATTATATGCTATGCACAACAATACGACAATTTAGCAATGCAATAATATAATTTATCTGCTTCTCTTTCTTCTTTTTATAATCCTAAAAATTCCGTAAACATTAATTAAAATCGCTCCAGCAAAAATTGAAACAAATTTCCAATAATTCTTTTTAGATTCATCGGTCTCTTTTAACGGCCTGTCTATAATATTTTTAGATCTAATTGACGCTAAATTTACTGAATTTGAAACAGAATCAACAAGATTCATAAAAAATGTTTTATTGTCTGGGGCTTGTTTTGAAAATCCTGGAGATATAAAATCAGAATCACCGATAACAAATAACGATCCCTTATTTGAATCCGCGTCTTTAGGTTCAGCAAACGCGGCGATTGTTTTTTTAGATCCTCCCGCGAAAGAAAATCGGCTGTCCGGCAATAAATCAAAATTATCAGACATTGTCTTTCCTTGATTCGTTGAACTTAATAAACTTTTTGACAAATACTCATCTTTTTCAGACAATGCAAGCGATGATACCCATGGGAATGTGATTGACTGAATTCCAGATAAAGATGGATGTTTTTCAAAATTATCTTTCAACGACTTTACCCAAAAAGGATATGCCTTGCTCACAGAGAAAAATCCCTGCTGATATGTTATATTTGAATTTGATTTATCATAAATTAAATCAGAATTAATCTCAATTCCATATTTTTTTATGAATTCATTTATATTATTTTCAATAGGAATTGCGTTTAGATTTTGTTGAAGATCCGGAACAATACTTTCAGAAGCAATGATTATATTTCCTCCATCTAAAATAAATTCATCTATAATCGCGATTTCCTCATTTAAAATCTTTTTTTCCGGACCAACAATGATTAAGGTTAGGGGAGTTATATATTCCTTTTCGGTTTGTTCGCTTTTTTCACTTCCCGCTTCTTCTGGTTTTGAAACAAAAAAACCCTTGTTTTTCTCTTCAGTTTCTATTTCAACATCCACCACTTCATATGACTTCTTTAAATCTTCAATTATTACTTCTTTTTCGCCATGACCTATAAGAAACGCGATAGTTTCTTCACTATCTCTTGAAACCGAATAAACGGCGGAAATAAAATCATATTCCCAGCTATCAATCGCTTGAATAATTGGAATTGCCTCTCTTTTTATTCCGCTTTCTTTTTCTGAAGTTATCTCCACTCCAAAAAATCCCTGCTTTACTTCATACTTATCTTTCTCAATGACATTAAATTGAATTTGAGGTATTCCAATTTCTGCAAGCTCTTGCGCTTTCTCAGGAGTATTCTCCGGCTCAATATACGAAACTTTCAGTTTTGATCCGGCAATATCTTGATATTGATTCATAAAGTCTGAAAGCTGTGTTTTTACGCTAGCCACATCTTGTGGAAGATCTTTAGAAATATAAAAATTTACGCTAACTTCGTTTTCTAAATTTCTCAAAATATCTTTCGTAGCATCCGAGGTCGTATAAATTTTTTCTTCTGTCAAATCAAAATACACAGAATTTTGCGACACTAAAAAATTAATAGCTATTAAAAAAGCCAGAACTATAAAAACCGAGCTTATTGATGAATTTATGATTTTTTTATTCATGAAGTTTTCGGAATGATAAAAATATTAAAATGTTTATATGCTCCCGTCCTACTTCCAATTCTTCAGGCTTATGGCTCTTGCGTTTAGGAATAAGAAAAATATAATAACAGAAATATAATAAAAAATATCAGAAAGAGAAATAACTCCTCTCAAGATTGAGTTGAAATGAGTTGAAAAACTTAAAAATTTTCCAACTGCCGCTACACTATTTGGCATCGTATCAAGAATAAGAGAGTTTCCAACCATATAAAAAATAAATATAATCGCGGCCGTAACAAGAAAAGAAATAATTTGATTTTTGGTTACCGAAGAAATCCAGAGACCAATAGCAATATACACTGAACCTAAAAGCAACGCTCCGATATAACCTGCCCATATTATTCCGCTGTCAGGAGCTCCTAGGTTTGTAACCATTATCGGAATTGCTATCGTCAAAGCAAGCATAATTAACAGAAATACAAAATTCGAAAAAAACTTTGCTATAACCACTTTTATGGCAGATATTGGAAAAGTCATCAAGACCTCAATGGTCCCGCTTCTTTTTTCTTCAGACCATGAAGACATTGTAATCGCCGGAATAATAAACATAAACAAAACTGGAAGGAGATTAAAAAATGATCTTAACGATGCTTGTCCAATTACAAAAAATGTCTGAATAAAAAGCCATCCGGAAATAATAAGAAATACGGAAACAACAATATATCCGAGAGGAGAATTGAAGTAAGAATTTAATTCTTTTTTTGTAATGGTTAGGATTTTGTTCATTGGATTTTATATTAAAAGGTATAACAGCCTTATGTAAATTTATTAAATTTTTCCATCCTGTATTCCTTGAATTATTCTGTTTGTGTAATTGAGATCTTCTATTAATTCCTCTATTTTAACAAGATCATATCCAGTAGCATTTTTTAATTTTTCTTCAGCCTCTTTAATTTCATTATAATTATCTTTTATCATTTCAACCCTTTCTTCTGAGGAAAATCTTTTTGAAAAATGTTTAATTTTCCATTCTAATTCAGATCGCATATCTTCTTTTGATGGCATTTTTAATCCATACTTTTCGTCCTCTTTACTATGTTCAGTTATAAGCGCTTTTATCATTAAACCAATTTCTCTTTCTAAAAATTCTTCTCTTTCTTCATTAAAATTATAGTGTTGTTCTTTTTCCATACAACTTTGTTGCTTAAAATTACAATAGATTACAATGAAAATTATTATAAACCATTATTCCTTTGTTAAATCAATAAACACATCTTCAAGATTAATTTGTTTTCTGACAAGTTCCAAAAGTCCATGCTCTTCTTCAATAATAATTCTGGCAATATCTTTTCTTATATCATTTTCTGTGTCAGAGATAATAATAATTCTATTTTCAATAATCTTAATGTCGTTAACGCCTTCAAGAGTTTCAAGACGCGGCAATAAACTGTTTCCGATTTTTTCAACTTCAACGTAAATGGTGGATTTATTTTTGCCGTCTTTATTTTCAAGCTCCTCAGGCGTTCCATCGGCTGCAATTTTACCTTTATTAATAATTATAACACGCGAGCAAGTGGACTGTACTTCAGAAAGAACATGACTTGACAAAATCACAGTTTTAGATTTTCCAATTTCCATTATTAAATCCCTAATTTCAATTCTTTGATTTGGATCCAGTCCTGTCGTAGGCTCGTCTAAAATGATAATTTCAGGATTATGAATAAGCGCTTGCGCGATTCCAGTTCTCTGGCGATACCCTTTAGACAATGTTGAAATTTCAGCATTTTTTTTCTCTTTAAGCCCGCATTTTTCAATTACTTCAGCAAGTTTTTCATAAATATCATCTGATTTAATCCCCTGCATTTTGCCAACAAAAATCAAATATTCCGTAACAGTCATATCTTCGTATAAAGGAGCGCTTTCTGGAAGATAACCGATTTTCCCTTTAATTTTTTGCTGCAACAACGGCTGATTTATATTAAGTCCATCAATTTCAACTTTGCCTGAATCGGGCTCAAGAAAAGCGACTAAAATTCGCAAAAGCGTTGTTTTTCCCGCTCCATTAGGACCAAGAACACCGACAACCTCGCCATCGTTTAATTTAAAAGAAACTCCGTCCAAAGCGGCAATTTCTCCATATTTTTTTACTAAATTATCAACTTTTATCATTTTACAAATATTTATTTTTTTCAATAGATTTGTTTCGTAATCATATTCTATAATAAAATTTTATATAACGCAAGAAAAATCCTTATTCAGCAAATTAAATATAATAATACATATCAAAACGCTTTTGTGTCAATAAACTAATCACTAATTGACTCCGCAAACCTGAAGATTGGACATTACGCCTTCAACATCGGCGAAATTCCAAGCGTCGCTGGTTCGAAAAACAAGATATACTTTATTGCGTCCAGAAACATTAACTTCAAAATCGCATTTCACCGAGCTTTTGCATTGTGGAACTCCGCAATAACTTATAACGGAAGGATCTTTGTCGTCAACAGAAGAGCCGCTAAAATGAATATTGCATTCCAGTTTTTCTGAGGAAGTCTTGTTGCACTCCTTGGCAAATTTTTCTCTAGGATCGGAAGAAAGAACAATAAGCGCGGAGTAATCATCATACTTAACTCCAGCTTCTTTCCCGCGACATTCGCTGAAAAAGTTTTTATGTTCATTTAATTCTAAATCAGCCTTAATATTAATTTTACTATTATTTGAAACATCGATCTCTTTAACCCAATATCCTCTCCATGATCCATAAGCAGATTTACATTTGAAGCTTGCTTTTGAAGAAGAAAAAGTTTTTTCAAAACTGCTGCAAATAGATCCCGAAAGAGTATAATCGTAGAAAGAATAATCATCTGATATATCAATATTTTGGCAGCCAGTTTTAGACGTTTCAGATATTTGAGCAGAAGTTTCAGCGGATGGTTTAGAAGATGATTCTTCAGATATAGATTCACTTTCCACTTTTTCCAAAGCTTCAATTACGGAGGAAACGATGCTAATGTGGCCTTTTTCTTCTCCGCCAGTGTCTGGAATCATTACTGTAATCACAGTATTTCCGATAACGCTAAAAGAACTAATTATGA
>DAOWDS010000037.1 GCA_030638895.1 Candidatus Moraniibacteriota bacterium
AAACCCTGCCTGGTGCAAGAACAAATCCGTAATCGGGAAAAAAGTAGTTCGCATAACTTTGTCAGTGATGGCAAAGCTAGATAGATGATTATCGCCCCGCACCAAGTTTTATAATTACAATATATTTGGCAGTTAATTATGAAGAAACAAAATATAATTTGTTATTATAAATAATCTTGTAAAACTTGGTGCGGGGAACAGAATTCGGCTTATTGTTTGCCATCTTGAAATTCAAGCATTTTTTTGTTACGTATTTTGATTTTATAGAGAGATAATACATTTATAATATTCTTCGACCTTGTGGAGAAGTAGCATATGCACAGTTCTCGATTTCGCTATCGCTACACTCGAACGGTATTTGTTTATAATAATATAATCTTATGAAAAAATCAGAATTAATTTTTAATGTGCTTTTAGTTCCGATAGATTTTATAATGATAGTTATTGCTGGCGTACTTGCGTATTCTTTAAGATTTAGCGTTGAATTTTCAAGTCTTAGGCCTATCGTTTTTGATTTGCCGTTTATGCGCTTTATGGAAATAGTTTTTGCCGTAGCTCCTATTTTTATTGTATTGTTCGCTTTTACTGGGCTTTACAGCCTCAGAAGCGTGCGTAAATTTTGGAAAGAGATATTTCAAATTATAATCGGAGTTTCTGCTGGATTTATGTTTATAATTTTTGTAACTTTTATGCAACGGGAAATGTTTTCATCCCGTTTTATATTTTTTGCAGGCTGGTTTTTTGCGGTTATAACCGTTGTTTTTGGAAGGGTAATAGTCAGGATTGCGCAAGGATGGATAGCAAATAAATATAAACTCGGATTTTATAGGCTAGTATTATTAGGAGAAAATGGTATTGTAAAAACCATACAAAAAGAAATTAAAAAAAATAAAATTTTAGGCTACAAAATTGTCAGGAAGCTAAGAGATTTTAAAATTGGCGACCTTGAGAAAATATACAAAGATCCTGGTATTGATGAAATAATTTTATGTTCTACTAACATAAAAAAAGACAGAGTTCAGGAGCTTTTGGATTTTTGCCAAGAAAAAAATATTGATTTTAAATTTGTGCCGGATATGTTTCAGGCGCAAGCTGCTATTTTTGAGATGCAAACCGTATCTAATATAACTCTCATTGAAGTAAAAAGAACTCCTCTTGACGGATGGGGCAAGATTTTTAAAAGAAGCGCGGATATTGCCGGCTCTGTTTTCGGACTTATTATGCTCGCGCCTTTTTTTATTTTGATGGCAGTCGCTATTAAACTAGATAGCCCTGGTCCTGTTTTTGCAAGGCTTGAAAGAGTGTCCAGGGGCAGAAAATTTAGGCTTTATAAGTTTCGTTCTATGGTGGAAAATGCCCACGAGATGAAATATGACGAAGATGGAAATCTTAAACCTGAGTTAGCGAAACTCAACGAGAGAAACGAAGGTCCTCTTTTTAAAATGAAAAATGATCCTCGCGTAACTAGGATCGGAAAAGTTATCAGAAGAACTCGTCTTGATGAATTTCCTCAGCTTATAAATGTTCTGAAAGGAGAAATAAGTTTAGTAGGTCCTCGTCCTCACGAGCCTGAAGAAGTCGCGAAATATGAAAAACGACATAAAAAATTATTAACCATAAAACCTGGATGCACGGGAATGGCGCAAATTAGCGGCAGTTCTGGTTTAGATTTTGAAAGAGAAGTAAAATTAGACATTTATTACATTGAAAATTGGTCATTATTTTTAGATTTTATAGTTATTACAAAGACCTTGCTTATGTATTTAAGAGGAGATAGATCGGCGTGTTAATAACTGATAACTAATAGTGCAAAAAGACTATTTACAAAACACTATTTTTGTTCTTTTCTTCATAACAAGACATAGTGTATTTTGCAACGGTCGTTGCAAAATACACTACTAATATTTTTGTTTAAATTATATTTCAAAGATTAACATTATAATCTCAAACTGTTTCTAATTTGCAATTTTTATTATTCATTCGCGTTGCGCCATTTTATTTGTTTGTGGTATAATATAGATGTAAATTATTTGTTATTCATAAATATGAGAATCAAGCTTTATTCTACGGAAAGACTTTGCCGTTTTATGGCAAACAAACAGAAATTGTTTTGTTTAATTTCGATTTTTATATTTTCAATTTTTGCTTTTCCCGTTTACGCGGCTGGAGCGTTTACGTTTCTCGACAAGCCTGTTGTTGATATAATTAATGAGCTTATAAAATTAATTTTATCATTTGTCGGAAAAATTTCCTTATTGATTCTTATTTTAGGGGGAGTGCTTTATGTTGTTTCCGGTTCAAAGCCTGAAAGGCAGGAAAAGGCAAAAAAAACAATCACTTATGCTATTTTAGGGCTCATACTTGTTTTAATTTCTTATGCCATTCT
The DNA here is from genome assembly GCA_030638895.1 of Candidatus Moraniibacteriota bacterium. Taxonomy (GTDB): domain Bacteria; phylum Patescibacteriota; class Minisyncoccia; order JAHIHE01; family JAGLIN01; genus DAOWDS01. The sequence goes on from DAOWDS010000037.1 coordinate 2,387, forward strand.
TGGCGTATTAGACAAAATATTTGTACAACCTTAGAATTATAATTTGTAATGTTAAATCTGAAGTTTGTATTTTATACCCACTTGCTTTAATAATTCTGCTTTTACAAAGTCAAAAAATTATACGAAAGGTGTTGTTTATTGAGATAAACTAGATTCCCGTCTTCACGGGAATGACAGAAATAATGGAATTATTTTAGCCAGTGGGTATAATTTATAAAAACGCGTTATCATTTTTAATTTAGGGCATTATGAGCTTAAAAAATGTAAAATATTATATCGGAATTATTGTTTTCTCGTTTTCAATTTCTATTTCCGCAAAAGCGATGAACCTATATTATTTTAACAAAGATATAGTAGCAATTTTTATTGATGCGACGAAAGTTCTTCTGTCATATTCTGGAAGATTAGCCCTTCTTTTTATTATTTTTGGAGGCGTATATTATATATTTTCCGGTTCAAATCCAGAAAATCAAGAGAAAGCAAAAAAAATAATTACATTCGCGATTTTAGGGCTTATATTAATATTGTCTTCTTACGCCCTTCTTATTGCTTTGGATAGAATTGGCGTATCATAAACATTAAGAGGTTTAATTTATTATTACAAATATGAAAATTTTAATAATTGGTTATAAGGGAATGTTAGGCAATGAGCTTGTTAAAGTATTCAAATCTGGCAATAACTTAACGCTTTGGGATAAAGAACAGATCGATATTTCCAATAGAGATGATGTTATGACAAAAGTTGGAAAATTGAAGCCGGATGTCGTTATTAACGCTGCCGCATATACTGCCGTTGATAAGGCAGAGTCAGAAAAAGATTTAGTATATAAGATTAATGGATGCGCGATAGGATTTTTGTCTACAATTTGTAAAGAAATAAACGCGTTGTTTATACATTTTAGCACCGATTATGTTTTTGATGGAGAAAGTCATATCGGGTACAAAGAAAATCATCTATACAAGCCGATAAATTTATACGGAAAATCAAAGGCTCTTGGAGAAAAAATGATACTGGATATTAAACCGAGATATTATTTAATAAGAACCTCATGGCTTTTTGGAAAGTATGGTAAAAATTTTATTGAAACAATGATTCATCTTGCTGAAGAAGGAAAAGATTTGAAAGTTGTTAATGATCAATTTGGGAGTCCAACATATGCGAAAGATTTGGCTAAAAAAGTAAAAGAATTGATTAAATCTGAAAAACCTTATGGAATTTATCATATTACAAATTCTGAAAACTGTAATTGGTATGAGTTTGCTCAGAAAATATTTGAATTTGTCGGGCTAAAACCAAATTTAAGACCAGTAACGTCTGAGGAATTTCCAACTCTTGCTAAAAGGCCGACATATTCAATGCTTGTAAATACGAAGATTTCTCTGATGAGACCGTGGGAGGAAGCGTTAAAAGCTTATCTAATTGAAACAGGAAGAATAAAATAAATTGTTAGAATAATTTTTAATAAATAAAAAATGGACAAGAAAAACAAAAAACAAGATATTGTTCCAGCATTGCTGTTTGTGGCATTTCTTGGAGCGATTATTTTAGCTTTGATTGTGATAAGTATGCCAAGATTTCAGTAGTTGAAAAAAACAAAGTTTTATTTCGCTGCAGTTTCTGATAGAGACTGCAGCGAGGAGAATATTCACGAACGAAAAATTAACAATATTTAGACTATAGAAGAATACTTTGTCATCTCGATCTGCCAGCTGGCGGAGAGAGGTCTATAAACTAAATAAGTCTCATCTAAGCTTTTCTTGTCTCTGGCATAGTAGTATTTACAGATTTCTCGCCCTGCCAGGTTCGAAACGACAGCTATAAAAAGTATTCTACTATGCTCCTAACACAACAATTCAACAATATAACAATTTAATAATATAATTCATTAAATTAAAAACATGAAAGATGATTTTAAATTAGATTCCGATCATTATTATAATATTAATGAGTTTAAAGAACAAAAAGATTCAAGCGGAATTAAAATAAAAGATTTTTCTTTGTTGTTTATATCCATTTTTGCCCTTGTTTTTATTGGTTTTGGCGGAGTGTTGTTGATTTCCAAAATTAATAATGGCGGAATAAGCAGTCCTGTTATTGAATCTCCAGTGGAAGAAAAAGATAATGGAGCCGTAAAAAAATTCAATGATTACTCTGAAATGCAAGATTTTATAAATGAAGCAAATGTCAATATTTACGGATATAGCGAAAATTATTTGGGTGGAGTAAATGTCTTTGAGCAAAGAGCTGATTTTATAATGGCGGAATCTTCAGATGAAATTGGAACTTGGGGATCTGTGGAAGCTCCAGCTGGCGTGCCGATGAACGGAACATTCAATAATGCATTAAAAGATATCGATTATTCAACAACAAATGTTCAAATTGCTGGAGTTGATGAAGGTGATATTGTAAAGACGGATGGCAAATATATTTATGCTTTAAGCGGCAGTAATGTTGTGATTGTTAACGCGTATCCTGTTGAAAATTCAAAAGAAGTTTCAAGAATTAAATTAGATTCAAATCCAAGCGGAATTTATATCAACAATGACAGGCTTCTAGTTTATGGACAAAATTATTCTTATAATACTCAAGAACATAAGGACATTTTTCCTCGAAACAGATTTTTAACACATTCATACTTGAAAGTTTATGATATTTCAGATAAAAATAATCCAGTAGAAAAAAAGAGCTATGATTTAGAAGGAAATCTAAATAGTTCAAGAATGATTGGCGATTATGTCTATTTTATTACTTCAAGTCCACAATTTGTTTATGATGAGAAATTTCCAGTTCCAATTGTGATTGAGAATGGAGAAGTTCTGAGCAGTGAAAAAACCGTAGTAAATTGTAATTGTCCAGATGTTTACTATTTTGACATTCCATATCAGTCATATAACTTTACTTCAATTTCGTCTTTGAATATAATGCAGGAAAATGGAAAACTGAATAGTGAAGTTTATCTATTGGATGGCTATCAAAATAATTTATTTGTTTCTGAAAATAATGCGTATATAACATTTAACAAGAGAATTAATAAAGAAGAGCTTGTAATGGGTATTATGATGGAAATGATCAAAAAATATATTTTTCCAGAAATGAGCGAGAAGGATAGGGAAATAATATCTAAGATTGAGAAAGCAGATGAAGATATTTTTTCGAAGACGGAAAAACTGGGCAAGATTATGATGATTATTAGTAAGTATCAAAATGTTTTTGAGGATAAGGGAGAAGATTTTGAAAAGGATTATAAAGCCGAATATGAGAATAGAATTAAAGAAAAATTTGAAGATATTTCAAAGGAGCTAGAGAAAACTGTGATACATAAAATTGAAATTAATAAAGGCAATTTGAAATATAAAACTTCTGGTGAAGTGACGGGAATTGTCTTGAATCAATTTTCTATGGATGAAAGCGGTGGATATTTTCGAATCGCAACAACAAGAAGCAGAGATTGGTCTTCTATGAGCAGAGAATCTGCAGAATCGTATAGCAATTTATATGTGCTTGATGCAGATATGAAAGTTGTTGGAAAAGTGGAAGAGTTGGCAGAAGGAGAACGAATCTATTCTGTTCGGTTTATGCAAAATAGAGCGTATCTTGTAACCTTTAAGCAGACTGATCCTCTCTTCGTGATTGGACTTGACGATCCGACAAGTCCTGAGGTTTTGGGCGAATTAAAAGTTCCAGGATTTTCGAGTTATTTACATCCATATGACGAGACAACTTTGATTGGTCTTGGAAAGGAGTCTGATGAAAATGGCAGTATAATTGGCGGAGTTAAGTTATCTTTATTTGATGTTTCTGATGTCAACAATCCAAAAGAAATTGATAAATATGTTCTTGGTGATCGAAGTAGTAATTCAATCGCGATTAATGAACACAAAGCATTTTTGTTTTCAAAAGATAAAAATTTGCTTGTGATTCCAGTAACGATGAAAGAAAATGTTAAGGGAATTGAAGATATAGCGATTCTTAATGAGAAGCTAAATGAATTTATATCACAAGGAATGGATGATAAGGCTCTTGAGTTAGCTTTATTAAAGTTAACTAAACCACATTTAAAATATTTTAACGGAGCAGCTGTATTTAATATAAACAAAAAAGGCTTTGAGCTGAAAGGCAAGATTGATCACTCAGACGAGAGTAGTAATAGATATTACGGAAATAATAGCGTAAACAGAAGTTTATATATTGAGAATGTATTATATTCTTTATCTAATAAATACCTTAAAGCTAATTGGATAAGCACTCTTGATGAAGCCAAAAGTATTAAGTTTAATTAAAAAACTGAAAACAAGAAATTACTAGTGTAATAATAAAAAAAACGGACTGAATAAGCCCGTTTTTTAAATTAGTAAAAGGTTGCTAAGCCGATTTATTTTTAATAGCCTTAGGCTGTTATTTTATCTAGAATATAGTTTGTTGCGTTTTCCTTGATAATTACTTCGAGAATTTCTTCGTGAAGTTGAATGCTCGCTTTTTGCTCGATAAAAACTACGTCGATTTTCTGTATTATTTGGTCTATTTTCTTTGTCGCTATAACTTTTTTGTGAGAGAGAAGGCAATTTAGACACCGGTAATTGTTTTTTTATAAGTCGTTCAATCATTTTAATGGCAAATTTTTGGTTGGGAGTCGCGAATGAAATCGCGTGGCCGGAACTGTGAGCTCGGCCAGTTCTGCCAATGCGATGCACATAATCTTCTGGAGATTCTGGAAGGTCATAGTTGATTACCAGTTCTATATTAGTTACATCTATTCCTCTTGCTGCTATGTCAGTTGCGACAAGAACTCGGAATTTTCCAGTTTTAAATCCCGAAAGAGCGCTAAGTCTTTGTCTAAGGCTTCTATCGGAATGAATTTCTGAGGCAGTATGTCCCATATTTCTGATTTTTGCCGCAATTTTTTTCGCGCCAAACTTTGTTCTTGAAAAGATAAGAGTGCTTCCAATGTGCTTTTTCAGTATTGCATCCAAAAGAGCTGTCTTAGATCCGTGCTTTAAAAAAAACAATTCATGCGTGACATTTTCGGCGGCAGATCCCGATGGAGCAATCTCAACTTTGATCGGAAATCGCATATACGATTTTGCTATTTGCATGATTTTCGGCGGTATGGTGGCGGAAAAAAGCATAACTTGTTTTTCTTTCGGGACATTTTTCAGTATTTTTCTTATTTCAGTCTCAAATCCCATATCAAGCATACGGTCAGCTTCGTCAAGCACTAAAATGGAAACGTTTTTAAGAGAGACTGTTCTTCTTTGAATATGATCGACAAGCCTTCCTGGAGTAGCGATGATGATGTGAGGATGATTTTTAATTTGCCTGATTTGTCGGTTCATATTGTCTCCGCCGATTAGAATCGCGGTTTTGAGGCCTAAAGGTTTCCCGATTTTCTCAAGAGCTTCGCTAACCTGAATCGCCAATTCTCTAGTCGGAAGAATTATGAGTCCGTTTGAATGCGACGAAATGAGTTTTTGGATCATAGGTATGCCAAAAGCAAGCGTTTTTCCAGTTCCAGTTTGCGCGATACCGATTAAATCCTTTCCTTCGATGGCGGCTGGAATTGACCGATGTTGTATCGGGGTGGGAACTATAAGTTCGCGTTTGTTTAGTATTTTTAAAATCGCGGGAGCTATGCCAAGCCCGTTAAATGTTGATTGTTCCATATTTGTATAATTAAATAAAAATTTCAAGGTCAGAAATAAATTATTGAAAAAGAAATTTTGTCGCTTGTTAAACATATGCATTATTTCACAATATAATAAAAATGTCAAGTATTGTTACCTACATTTTGACATTTTTTTTATAGATGTTATTTTTATTATATAAAAATAAAATATTTACAGGACAATAAAATGAAACTAAAAACAGTGGGATATATTGAAATAATAATAGCGGTTTCTATTTGGGCGATAGCAAGCGGCATTATTGTCCGCTGGATAGATCAAGGGGCAGAAATTATTTATGGAGTTGGGGCGATAGCTGGCTTTATTTTTGTTTATATTTGGCTTGTTTTAAAAAAGCAAACGAAAAAAATTTCTGAATCATATCCATATTGGAAGAGTCTTGTTTTGGTAGGTCTTTTTATTGGATTGAACAACGGGTTGTTTTATATAGCAATAAAATCAACTACCGTTACTAACGCAATATTAGCCCACTATTTTGAACCGATTTTTTTGGTGCTTATTTTTGCGCCTATTGTTTTAAAACAGAAAATAAAAAAAGAACATATTGTTTCTTCCATGCTTGGTTTTGCGGGATTGTTTATAGTGTTCGGATCTCAATTAAACAGCGCTGCGTTAAATTTTGGAGTCTTATTAGGATTAATGTCTGCAGTGTTTTTTGCTTGGCATATAGCGATAGAAAGTAAACTTGCTATGACCACAAAGATTGATCCGTTAGTTGAAGTTCTTTATAAAAATGGCGTTCCTGCTTTGATGTTTGCGCCGTTTGTGATCAGTAAATTTACTGCTGGCGGAATGGGGTTTGATGATTTAGGCAAACTAATATTTTTCGGAATATTAGTATTGGGAATATCATTTGTCTTACTTTACAGGGGACTATCAAAAATTTCAAGCCAAAATGCCTCGGTTCTTTTTTACGGTGAGCCAGTTGGAGCAATTATTCTGGCATGGATGGTTTGGGGAGAATCATTGAGCGCCAGCATTATAATAGGCGGAGCTTTAATTCTAATTGCTGGATATTCGGCTATTAGAAATAAATAATCAAAATTTTACTTGTTTGTTGTTCCGAAATGAGCGATAGTGATTGAGAAATCTTTTTTATTTGCAATAATTATACTCCTTTGCTAAAATAATTTTGTATAATGCTCCGTAGCTTTATGTGAAATTTTATTTGATTCTAAATGAAAAAGTAATCTTTTTAAAATCCACAAAATCGGAATTTGAAAAGCGAAGGAGTATAAATCAAACAGAGAGACCTTTTCGCTAGCTCTTTTCGTTGTTTGATTGAAATGATTAAAAAATATTATTCTAATAATAAAAAAATAAAAATGAAAAAGTTTAAATTCGGAATTTTTGATTTTGATGGAAGCATTGTCAATACTATTCCTGCATATACGAAAGTGTTTTCTGAAATTTTAAAATTAAACTATGGAATTAGTATTAAAGCTTCAAAAGAATATTATTTGAATTCTACTGGCACTCCCATTGATGTTCAGTTTAGATATATGTTGGAAAAACACAGCAAGCCAACTGGCAAAATTTCTCAACTGGTTGATCAGTTTTTCAATACCGTTAATAATATCGATTTTATCCTATTTGACGGCGCAAAAGATGTAATAAAAGAGTTTTTTAATAAGGGATTTAAGCTTTTTATAACTACAGGGAGCCAAACCGCTGATACAAAAAAGCGTTTGAAAAAAGCAGGGCTTATAAAATATTTTTCATTTATACTTGGTTCAAGTGAAATTCCAAAAGGTCCGGGGCATATAAAAAAGTTTGCCCAATCAGCTGGTTTGACGATTGAAAAATTTTCAAAACAAGCTTTCTATTGTGGCGATGGCCCAAGAGATATGGAAATCGCAAAAATGTTTGGAATTTACGCTATCGGCATTGCTCAGACAGTTAGCAAAGACAAACTTTTTAAAGCTGGCGCGGATGTAGCGGTGGATATGATTGAAGAAGTAATTGACTTGGATATTTTAGAATAAAATAAAAACATTTACGCCTCTTGACAAATTTTCAATAGGTGCTATTTTTATTTAAGTCAAATTGGTTAATTATAATAAAACTGATTTTAGAGAAATGTTAAAACATTTCGAAGAGTAATGAAGCTTTCGGTCAGAAATTGAAAGTAGAGTTCTTTTAAATTTGGAGGCATGAAAATGGTAGTAAAAAATAATAATTTTGCCGAATGTTCTGGAACACTTATAACACCGCTTCTTGCTACGACAGAAGAAAGCCTGAATGAGATGATGCATATTGATCGTTTGGGTCAGATGTTGGAAAACATCGGTCTTAAGATCAATCTTGAGAAAGGGCAGTTTTTTTGTCTTGAGCCGCAAGATGTGATGGATAAAAAACCGTTGGATCAATTGTGGTGCGTATTCATATATAAGGATGAGAACGGAACACATCTTGAGATCAGGCGGCCGGACTTGAAGGTTTGTAGAGGTGTTCTTATCTGGAATACAAATGGATACTGGCAATTTATGATTGAAGAAGAGCCTGGATCTGAAAAGATAGATGTAGGGAGCCTAGTCATTGAGACTAATAATGGGACAACAGTCAAAGTATGGCGCTATAGTCCAAAAGGTCACATAGGACATTGGGCTCCGAAAGGCGGTTCGTTGACCAGAGGTGAACCAGTATCGGAAAATGCAAAATTTGTAGGATTTTTCTACAGCAATTTCCAGAGAATAACAGGTCCTACAATTCTTGAAGCTCCCATCGCAGTTTATGAAGTAAAGACTGGAAGCGCCTTGGAAACGAATAATAGCAAATTTCCAGACAAGGAATATGACGATTCTAATCGTCCAGATGGCTATGAAGAATTGACCTCGACTTATGACTTACTGAATTCAGATGATGGGCGCGCTTTGGCTACTATGGCCAAAATAGTTGTATCCTCGTCCTTTGACTTGTATGGGATGATAGAAGGGATGGCGAAAATGTCAGGGGTACCTTTCGATTGTATTGCTGATCAGATTCAATTAAATAAAGAACAAAGAGAAGAGCTGGAACTGGCAAAGAAAGTATTTAAAAGTTGAGATTAACAGATCTCAATGCATCTTCTTTTTAGGAAGATGCATTTTTTATCCTC
>DAOWDS010000042.1 GCA_030638895.1 Candidatus Moraniibacteriota bacterium
AAAAGTTTTATCTTGGAATTGTCTATAACCGGATAAGTTTATAGACTCGCAGGACAACTGCACAAAGTTTATAATTTGTGATTGTGATTTACTATATTTAATTGTTAACGAACAATTTAAATGCTAGATTATAATAGCACAAACAAAACCCATGTCAAGTCTTTTGAAAACTTAACAAAGTACTTTTTAGATTTGTATTTAATTTTTGTAAGTTTTATTAATAACCTTAAATTTATATTATACTAGAAAATGATTTGTGTCAAATATTAACTAAATTGCTATATTGTTAGCAATTATCTGTTAGTTATATTTATTTCAATATACAGAAGATTCTGAAATAAATTCAGAATGACAATTTATCAATTAAACAATTTAACAATATATATCTATTTCACAATCTTATCAATAATCCCATATTTTTTTGCTTCTTCGGCGCTCATATAATAATCACGATCGGAATCTTTTTCAATTTTTGCAAGTAGTTGTCCTGTGTTTTTGGCAAGAATTTTATTTAGTCTCTCTTTAATCTTCAAGATATGTCTAGCTGAAATGTCAATGTCACTTGCTTGTCCTTCGGCGCCGCCCATCACTTGGTGAATTAGGGCTTCCGCGTTGGGAAGGATCAAGCGCTTGCCTTTCGCGCCGCTTGATAATAATAACGATGCGGCAGAGGCGGCCATTCCCATACAGACAGTAGAGATGTCGCACTTTACATAATTCATTGTGTCATAAATCGCCAAAGCGGAAGTTACAACTCCGCCCGGAGAATTTATATAGAGCATTACATCAGCTTTTTCATCTTGCTTTTCTAAAAACAAAAGCTGAGCAATAATCGTATTTGCAACCGCATCATTAATCGGACCACCAAGAAAAATAATTCTGTCTTTTAAAAGTCTTGAATAAATGTCATAGGCTCTCTCACCATCTGACGATTTTTCAATTACTGTTGGTATTAGATTCATAATTTTAGTATTAAGTAATTAGTATTGAGTATTAAGAATGAAATCTTGTTTCAATATTTTTGATCTGAATGGAATAATCTTTTTTATTTCCCATTTTCTTCTGCAATCTTTTCCAAAACTTCAAAAACTTTTTCATTCACCATAATACTTGCGACATGATCTTTGAATTTGTTAATGTCAATATTTTTTTTGACTTCTTCTTCGTTTGGATAGTGTTTCAAAGTTTCATTAACTCTTTCGTCAATTTCTTCATCGCTAATTTTGACTTCTTCTTTCAGCGAAATTTCTCTTATACATAAACCAGTTTTCACTCTTTTTTCTGCAAGCTCTCTCCATTCACCTCTCAATTTTTCTTCACTAGTGTTAACATTCTGCAAATAATCTTCAAATTTGATCCCAGTCTGAGCAATATTATTTTTGAATTCATTTAACATATTTTCTATTTCAGATTCAATCATAATTTCAGGAATTTCCATTGTTGATTTCTCGGAAACCTGATCAATGAGTTTGGTTTTTAGATTTTCTTTAGCTTTGTTTTCTTCTTCTGCTGTAATTCCTTTTTTAATATTTCTCTTTAAGCTGTCTAGGTTCTCAAATTTTCCAAGACCTTTTGCGAATTCATCATTAATTTCAGGCAATTCCACTTTTTGTACAATTTTAATTTCAACTTTAAAATCTACATTTTTTCCAGCTAATTCTTTTTTATAATCTTTTGGAAAAATGAGGCTGAATTCTTTGATATCATCTTTTTTCATGCCAATAATATTATCCTCAAAACCGGGAATAAACATTCCTTGTCCGATTATCAATGGATGGTTTTTACTCTCCCCACCTTCAATTTTTACTCCGCCGACTCTTGTTTCAAAATCAATTTCAACCCTATCCTCCTTTTTTGCCTGCTCATTTTTTGTAATATAGCTTGCTCTTTTTTTTTGGATTGCTTCTAGCTCTTTTTCAACTCTGCTGCCTTCGATTTTGATTTTTTCCATTTTTCCAGAAACTTTTTTATAATCTCCCAAGCTTATATCTGGCATAACTGTAATTATAATTTTATACTCAAGAGGATTTCCTAAAGCTGCTTTTGTTATATCAGCCTTTGGATGTCCAAGTGGATTTAATTTTTTTTCTTTTATTGTTTCTAAATAAGAATTTTCAATCGCGATATGAGTAGCTTCTTCAAAAATTACAGGTTCCCCTATTTCTTTTTTTGCTACATTTTTTGGAACTTTTCCCTGTCTGAATCCGTCAATCTTAATGTTTTTTGACATCTTGTCTAATGCTTTCTCCATATATTTTTCCATTTCCTCTACGGAAATTTCAATAATTATCTCTTTTTGTGATTTGGGTAAATTTTTAATTTCGCTTTTCATTATTTTTTATTGCTAATTTTTTATCTTATTTTTCTTGTCATCTTAAAATAAATTCAGAATGACAAATTATAATTGCTCTCCTAATCCACTTCTTAGCTGTGGAGTTACTTGCTTCTTTCTAGAAACTACTCCCTTTAAAAACATTATATCATCTTTTATATTCTCTGAAAAAACTTTTTCAGCCAATTCTTGTTCTACTTCTCCAATAATATACAAATCGGAATTATTTTTGATAATATCAACTATCGCAAAAAACATATAATCTATTTTTTCATGACCCTTTTTTCTCTTGAGAGCTTTTATGATTTTATATTTTTGAATATTAATATTTTCTGGAGTTGTTGTTTCCCAAACTCCAATTCCAACTTTATATTTTCCCATATCAAATTGCTTATAATCCTTACTAATTATATCATTTACAGAAATTCCTTTCAAACTTGATTTTGCTGAAAATAGTTCGCTTACAAATTTTTTAATGTCTAATTTGGCAATTTTGTTCAATTCTAAAAATATCTTTTTATCGTCATCAGTGCTAGTTGGAGAATTAAAATTTAAGGTATCAGAAACAATACAAGCAATCATTAATGTTGCTGATATTTTATCAATCTTTATGCATTGTTCTTTTAGAATCTTATAAATAACAGACCCGGTACAACCGACCGCTTCAACGCGCGTAAAAATCGGCTTTGAAGACTTCAGTCCTCCGAGATTGTGATGATCAATTATTGCTATCAAATTTTCCCCCGTTAGTCCATCTATAATCTGTTTTGATTCCGTTGTATCAACAAGAATAACATTTTCATTTTTTATTTTTTTCAAAATTCTTGGCTTTTTAATTTTTAATTTTTTCAGAATATATTCAGTTTCATTATTTATATTGTCTGCTGTTACTGCCTCAATGGTAATGCCAAAAATTTGCTTTCCGAATTTTGAAATCAAAATCGCAGATAATACAGAATCTGTATCTGGATTTTTGTGACCAATGGATATGATTTTATTTTTCATATAATTAAATCTTTAAACTATCTTTTGCTTTTTTTCTTCTTTATCTCTCTCTTTTTCTTTTCGGGTTTAATTTTCTTTTCTTTCTTTATCTCTTCTTTAACCTTTGTTGTTTTAATTTCCTTGTTTTCTTTTTTAGATTCTATTTCAGATTTAGTTTCTTCTTTAGTATCCATCCTTTCCATTGCATCTTTCTTTTTTTCTCCAATAATATCAATTTTCCATCCCGTCAATTTTGCAGCCAAACGAACATTTTGTCCTTGCTTGCCTATTGTCAATGACAATTGATCTTCTTCTACATAAGCAGTTGCAGATCTTTTTTCTTCGTTTATATCAAGACGCGCTATTTTAGCTGGTGACAAAGATTGTTGTATATATTTGCTAATATTTTTATTCCATTCAATTATATCAATCTTTTCTCCGCCAAGCTCGTTTATAATTGTTTGGATTCTAGATCCTCTTTGGCCAACGCAAGACCCAACTGGATCTACGCTTTCTTCATTAGAGCAGACAGCGATTTTTGCTCTTGATCCAGCTTCTCGCGCAATTGATTTTATTTCCACAGTTTTTGAAAATATCTCAGGAACTTCCAATTCAAAAAGCTTTTTTATAATATCCGGACTAGTTCTGGATAAAATTAAACACGCTTCTTTTGTTTCTTTGTCAATCTTTATAATATAAATTTTTAGTCTTTGCCCAATATTATATTGTTCACCGATTATCTGTTCTGTTGGATAAAGAATGCCAACTGCTTTTCCAATATCTACAAAAACATTTCTTCCTTCTATTCTTTGTACAACACCATTAACAACTTCGCCTTCCTTGTCTTTAAATTCATCAAAAATTGCCTCTTTTTCAGCTTCTCTTATTTTTTGAATCATAACTTGCTTTGCTGTTTGAGCGGCAATTCTTCCAAAATCACTCTTTGACGGCAATGGAATTTCAATTTCATCATCAAGTTGTGGATCTTTTTTATATTTTTTTGCTTCTTTGATTGTGATATTCTTGTCAGGATTGAATTTCTTTTTTAATTCCCTTTCTTCGCCCGTAACTTCTTTAGCAATATCATCTTCTAATTTTTTATCTTCCAGTTCGTCATCATTTTCTTCCGCGATTGTTTTTATTTGCAATACTTTTATATCTCCCGATATCTCATCAAAATTAACTTTTATAACCTGTCCCTTTTTTCCATATTCCTTTTTATATGCAGAAGCTAAGGCAGCCTCAACAATTTCGATTGCTTTTTCTTTTGAAATTCCTTTTTCTTCGCATATTTGGTTTATTGCCAATACAAATTGTTTATGTTCCATCATTTTAATTTATTTATTTAAGTTTTAAAAAAACCTGTCCATTTCCGTGGCAGGTAATCATTCACTTCCTTATGCATATAATATTAGTATAGCATCAAATAAATTTGTGTCAAATAACCGCTGGCTCCATACTCTGTGTGGAACCTTTTGTGATTTTGGAATTAATTATTAAGAGCGCAGGGTCTGATCATATATAACTACATACAATCATATGCAAGCTCAAAAACTATCTTAAAATTGTTTTAAAATCATGTTTTAAAATCGTGTCAAATCATTGACAAATTTGTATTTCTAGTATATCATTTATTTACACTTTAAAATAAAAAGATAACAAAAAAGGTGATAATAAATGGAAATGAGCGATCGAAGAATATTATTCTATGCTGTTTTAGAAATAGGATGCATTATGACAGTAATTGGAGGAATGATAAATTCAATAACTGGATATGGTATTGCTCTGATGACTTTGAGTGCTCTGGCAATAAGAGTACAGGAAGAAAAAGTTTTCAGAGGTAATCATTTCAGATTATGGTCAGAAATGAAAAGTGAAGCAGCAGAATTCTACTTCAAATGTGGAGTATCAATGATAATAATGGCTATAGTAATGACTAACACAGTTATTACCATAGCTGCTATCTTAGGTTTATACCTTATGATAGTAGCAACGGGAAAGACTTGCAAAAAAAGGTTTGTGATCAACACTTCCTGTGAGTCGGTCTATAGAACAATTAAATTTTTCAGGATTACTCCTAAATTGATTTCTGAGTCAAAAATACTGAGATTTTTCGGAATTACTTCTGAAAGGTGTTCAGAATTAATGAAATTCAAAAAGTGTCCACGAGTTGCGGCTTAAGCCAAGACTTATTTTTTTATTTTTTTCCTCATTACGCTAAAAACTTCCGGCATTTTACTAATCTCAATATAAACCATTCTATCCTGTCCGCCATGCGCGGATTTTAATTTTTCAAATGTTTTGTTGTCATAAATATTTTTAATTTTACAAAATATATTATCCCCTTTCGGTTGAATAAATTCAACCCTGTCGCTAATAAAAATTGCGTTGTGAACTTTGATTTTTACTAAATTTTTCGGTTTATTCAGAAACTGGAGTTCAGGTTTTAATCTATAAGAAGAATCGGCTTGCTTAAATTTAGGTTTATTACACTCTAAAGAACGAACTACAGTTTTTTTACTTTTAACTTTTAACTTTTTATTTTCTAACTTAATCACCTCTCCCACAAATTCATATTCTTCTTTAATGTGCGAAAACTTTGTTTCTTGCCCATTTTTTTTACACTCGCCAAACAAAAACCCTGTTGTAAAAGTTCGATTCACAAGTTTATTTAATTCATTTTTCAATTTTTTTATTTCAATCTTCTTATTTTTGTTTATAGTGTCTTTTGATGCGACCGCACTAAAAGACGCTATCCTTGTATTATTGGGTTTTATGTCAATTGCTGTTCTGTATGCTTTTACAATCTGCGATAAATAATAAACGCTTTTAGCTCTGCCTTCAATTTTAAACGAAGTTATGCCAGCCTTTTTTAATTCGTCTAAATATTCAATTAAACATAGATCTTTTGAGTTTAAAAGATATGTTCCATGATCATCTTGCTCAACTGGCATATATTCATCTGGCCTTTTTTCTTCTACAAGCTGATATTTCCATCTGCAATTTTGAGCGCAATCTCCAAGATTTGAATTTCTTCCAATTTGCCAGGAACTCAAAAGACATCTTCCTGAATATGCCATACACATTGCGCCATGCACAAAATATTCCAATTCCAGTCCAGGAACTTTTTTATGAATTTTTTTTATTTCCTCAATAGTTAATTCTCGCGCTAAAATTATTCTTTTCACTCCATGCTTGCGCCAAAATTTTGCAGCTTGCCAATTAGTAGTATTTGCTTGTGTTGAAAGATGGATTTTTGCCTTTGGTAAAATTTTTTTTATAATTTCAATCACTCCGATATCAGAAGCTATAAAAGCATCGGGCATATTTTTTTTAAAAATTAATAAATGTTTTTTGATAGTATCCAAATGATGATTATGCGCGAAAATATTAGTTGTTATAAAGATTTTTTGTTTTTGTTATGAGCGTATTCAATCGCTTCAATGATTTTCTTATTATTAAATTTATTTATTCTTGCTCTTAAGCTAAAATCTGGAACACCAGCATAAACGGAATCTGCCCCATACTCAATCGCATAAACCAATTTATCAAAACTTCCTGCAGGCGCAATAAGTTCATATTTGAATTCTTTTTTCTTCATAAACTATTATATTTTTATATAAATTAGGTTTTATGCATTTTTTTCTATGTTCATTTTACAAATAATTTTTCAAAAACTTTCCAATATCATCTTCGGATTCATATCCATATACTGTTGCGTTTTTATTACAGTTTCCAGTCGCTATAGCAGATATCTGGTTCTCAATAGTTTTATCATATAAAATAATTACTTTCCTGTTTTTTAACTTCTTTGCGCATAACATATAACCAACTTCATAACCAACCCCGAAACTTGGAGTTGTTGCTTCTGCAATTAATATATCGCATTCGTCTATCCATTTTATATCTCTCTTATAAATATTTGTTGATCCAAAATTATTTTCAATTTCAATCAACTTCCCCTTTTCTTTTATTGTGTGATTAGTTAATACCTTGTGACCTCTTTCTTTTATAAAATTTACAATATATTTATTTGTCTCTATTTTACTCCTATCACCTCTTACAGGAGCAGCAAAATATACATTCATAATTTTTGTTTAAAGATTAAAACGTACATAATTTTGACGCATAATAATTTACAGGAGCATAATCATCCGTGAGAACATTAACATCGTTAATATTTATTGGATTCGTCCACAAATGACTCAACATTTCTTTTTCGTTCTCATCCCCCGCTTTTTTTATGATTTCTTCAATATTAACTTCTCCTTTAACTGCTACTACGATAATATTTTGAACACTTTCGAACCTATTTTTATCAATAGAACGTATTGGAAATACATACGCATTTTTAAATACCTTTTTAATTGTTTTATACTCTGATCTAAAAAATATTGACTTTTCTCCGCTTAATGAAGATATAATATTGGTAATATATACTCCGTCTGATTTTAAAATATTGTATATTTTTTCTACGGCTTCTTTTGTTGTTAACTGAAATGGAGCTGAGCATGAAGAGCTAAAGGCGTCATTATAAATTGCATCGTATCTATTTTTATTATTTATATTGTTTCTATTTAAAAATATTCTCGCATCTTCATGAAATATATTAATTCTGCCATTTTCTAAATTCAATCGAAAATATTTTTTAGCAAGCTCAGTTGTTTTTGGATCAATTTCAACCACATCGATTATGCCATGTTCATTTCGTTTAATAAAATCTTTAGGTACTGAATAAGCAGCACCGCCGAACATCGCTACTTTTTTTATGTCTTTTTTAAATAATTTATCAAGTCTGTAATATTTGCTATATTCAAATGCTAAATTATCGGATTTGAGGTACATTCCTGAATCAAAAAAATTTTCAACTGCCATAATTCTAACATCCATTCCTTCAACATTTTTTATGTCATACACAGTAATATGATTATATGCGCTATCTTCACTTGCAACATATTCATTTTTATCAGTTGCATTAGATATTAACGCGATGGACAAGAAAATAATAAAACAAACTGACATTTTTATAAATACGTTTTTTCTATAATAGCTTATTGCGGATATTATAAATAATATAAGAGATAACCCATATAATATATTTGTGCTTCCAAAATTTGGAATTAAATAAAATCCTGTCAAAAAAGTTCCGACTATGCTGCCAAACGTTGACACTGCGTATAGGTTGCCAACCGTGCTTCCTGAATTTTCAACCTGTTTCATTGCCATTCTTACCGCATATGGAGAAACCATTCCAAGCATTATTGATGGCAAGGCGAATAGAATTGTTGCAGAAATAATTGCTCCATTTTTTATTCCAAACAATAAACTAAATTCTAAAACACTGCTCTTGATTATTATAATTATAAACATTAATAATCCTGAAATAAATATTATCAAAGACAAATTTTTAACACTAGGATTTTTATCCGCGATTTTTCCGCCAAGATAATACCCAATACTCATTGAACCAAGAACAATACCGATCAGACTTGTCCATATAAAGATAGATGTTCCTAAAATAGGGGCCAAGATCCGACTTCCTATTAATTCCATAATCATTATCACAGCGCCAGTTGTAAATACAATCAGATATAATTTTTTTATTGACATACGATTTACTTTTATTAACAATTTAAAAATTATTTAAAGAATAATTATAATAGATTGATTTTTATGCAATTCTATCATATTATATATCCATAATTGATAAAAGTAAATTATTCATGAAAAATAAAAATTATGATGCGATAATTATTGGAGGAGGAATTAGCGGAATTTTAATCGCGCTTGTTCTATCCAAAAAAAACAAAAAAGTTATTGTTATTGAAAAAAATAATATTATTGGCGGTAATTGCCGCACATATGAAATTAACGGATATTGTCTTGATACAGGACCTCATATAATTACCAGCCTTATTAATGGGCCGCTGATAGAATTAATTAAAAAATATTTTACAGTAATTCCCAGATTCTCATCGATTAATACGTATTATGTTCGTGATAACGAAAAGTTGCAAGAATTTCCATTGACATTATTACAGCTCGCTTGTTTTGATATTCTTCCAAAAAAAGAAAGGCTTATTATGTCTACTGCAATGATTGACGCGGTAGCGAATTCTTCTCTCAACAAAAATGTTCTTCAAAAGAGCGTTTATAATTATATGAAAAAATATAATCCATCGAAAAAAACACTGAGGCTTATTAACGCAATTTCATATTTCCTAAGCGGAAAATCAATGAAAGAAACGCCAACTTGGAGATTGTTGGGCGGATCGGGCTATATAGACGAGAATAATCGGAATAAAAAGGGACATTTTAAAAAATTTATTAAATTCGCAAAACATAATTATTTGTCGCAAGGATATCCGCTTGGAGGAATTCAAAGTATCACTGATTGCGCTGTAAATTCAATTCCTAAAAATAATGCGATTTTTAAGCTTAATGAGAAAGTAATCAAGCTTATTGCGGAGAATAATATAATTAAAGGAGTTCAAACTGATAAAAATATTTATTATTCTGATTTTGTAATTTATTCAGGATTTATGAAAAATCTTCCAGACATAATAGATAATTTAGATGAAAAATATAAAACTGAACTTTTAAAATTAAAACAAGCCAAAAGCTTAACGCTTTGGCTTGGATTAAAAAAGAAATTGCCAGAGGTTTCATATATTGGATCAGAAATATATTTTGATGCCGATGTTCCTTTTTGGGCAGTTCCTGTTTCAAATTTTGATCCTCATCTTGCTCCAGAGAATAAACAGCTTATTGGATTTACGACGATTATTAAAAATGACAATACTACAGAAACAGTAAATAAACTTAAAGATACAATCTTTACCGCTATGCCAAGCATAAAAGATTATATTGAATTTGAACATACACAAATTACAATTCCGGAAAAAGCGGCTGTGACAGTTGGAGTGGAATTTCCATCCCCCAAATCTCCAATTAAAAATCTATATCTTGTCGGAACAGATACAGATATGAGAAGTATGGGAATTACTAGGGCTGCCTATTCGGTTGCAGAGGCTTTAAGGTTTATAAAAGAAGATGGATTTTTAGATAAATAGGTTTAAGCAATTTTTCAGAACGACAATGCGTAAATGCATAGTTCAATCAAACATTTTTTCCAGCTCTAAAAATCTTTTTAGTGGCTCTTTTCCAAATTCTTTCATTTCCTTTTTGATGCTTTCAATATTGTCTTTTTTATCGCTTTTGCTATGAAATTTATCGGCATAACAAATAATTTTTTCTTCCAGCGTAATTGGTAAA
The DNA here is from genome assembly GCA_030638895.1 of Candidatus Moraniibacteriota bacterium. GTDB lineage: Bacteria > Patescibacteriota > Minisyncoccia > JAHIHE01 > JAGLIN01 > DAOWDS01. Next base: position 10,592 of record DAOWDS010000042.1, read on the forward strand.
AAATCTTTTTTAGGTAATGGAAGATTTTTTTGAATAATATATTCTTTTGAAAGTCCAGATCCAATATGCCTTTCAGCTATTAAGGCTTCTTTTTTAAGTCCCTCATTTCTAAGAATTTTACCGCCGATAATGCCATGTTTTAAATAATTTTTTTGAAATTTGTTAAAATTTTTCATAAATTCAAAAACGCCGATATCGTGGAGCAAGCATCCGGATATAATTAAATCAAAATTTATCTCATCATAAAGTTTTTTTTGGGCTATTATGTTTACGCTTTTTCCGAGAACTAAAAGGCTGTGATTTAAGACAATATTATAATACTCTTTGGATATAGAGTATTTTTTTAACAATTTAAAATATGAATTCATATATTTTGATTTATTCCGGATTTTTTGTCATTTTGATTTGAGATTTTTTATTCTTATTGTCATTTAATATTACAGCATAACAGTTCAATGGCCCAAAACATAGTATAATTAGTGTAAATAAAAAGGCAATAATTTCATCTATATTTCTTATTGATAAAACATCGCCATTCTTTTTTAAAACCATTTTATTGATTGTAGCGCTATTATTATATCGCCTAATAGTATTATCGAAAATGAAATTAAGTATACAAGGGCTACATCAAATTTAGTATGTCCTAATGGGTCATAGGAACCGTTCTTTCCATTTTTCATTATTGGGTTTTTCCAAGCATAAAATAGTACCATGCCCATTATTACTAAAAAAAGTTCAACAAATAACAAAACATAATCCAAAATTACTGTCATTTATTTCACCTCTTACTGCTTAATGCAGTAAGGAAATCGTAACATAATAATAAAATTATGTCAACCGCAAATTTCTGTAAATAGAATCTTTTAATTTAACTGAAACAAAAAGTAAAATTATAAAAATTTAGAAATAGAGGTGTTTAATTTTAGCTATATTATTATCACAGAAATATTGAATTGATGAATTTGCATTGCCTAAAGCAAGAATAAATGATATAATTTTGAGTGTCAATTAATAAAATAAGCCTAAAAATGAAAAAAGTGATATTGGTGATTTTAGATGGGTGGGGCATAAGCAAAGAAACAAGCGGAAACGCAATAGCCAATGCTTCAACTCCAAATATAGATATGTTTACAAATTTTTATCCAGGCACGGCTTTGCAAGCATCAGGTGTGGCAGTCGGCTTGCCTTGGGGAGAAATGGGGAATTCTGAAGTGGGGCATATGATACTTGGAGCAGGAAAAATTTTATATCAGAATCTTCTAAAAGTATCTTTATCAATTCAGGACAGAAGTTTTTTTGAAAACAAAGTTTTAATAGAAACAGTAAATTACGCTATAAAAAATAATTCAATTATACATGTAATGGGACTGCTTAGTGATGGCGGCATTCATAGTCATGTTGATCATTTATACGCTATATTGGAATTTTTAAAGATAAACGGAATTAAAAATGAACAGGTTTGTATTCATATTTTTACAGATGGAAGGGACGCAGACCCAAGGTCTGCTATAAAATTTATATCAGATCTGCAAAGAAATATAAAAGAGGAGAATTGGCCTGGCAATATCACAAGCATAATGGGAAGATATTACGCGATGGATCGAAATAAAAATTGGGATAGAACAAAGTTAGCATATTATTGTCTTGTAAACGCAGTTGGTAATAAAGAAAAAAATCCGATAATCGCTTTAGAAAAGCTTTATGCAAGTGATGTTACTGATGAATTTATCAAGCCAACACTTATTGTGGAAGAAGATAACAATTTTAAGACAATTAAAAAAGGCGATGCAGTAATATTTTTTAATATCAGGGAAGATAGAGCCAGACAGCTTACAAAAGCTTTTATTGCTGACGATTTTAAAGATTTTGACAGAGGAAGTAAAATATTAAATATTAAGTTCACTGCAATGATAGAATATGAAAAAGGATTTGATATAAACGTAGTCTTTTTGCCTGAAAATGTAGAATATCCTCTTGGAAGAATATTAAGTAGAGCGGGAATAAGACAATTAAGAATTGCAGAAACTGAAAAATACGCTCATGTAACTTATTTTTTTAATGGCGGAAGGGAGGAGCCGTTTAAAAATGAATTTAGAGTTCTTATTCCATCTCCATCAGTTGCAAAATATGATCAAACTCCAGAAATGAGTGCGGGAATGATTACTGATCAAGTTATAAAAGAAATAGCAAGCGACAAATTTGATTTTATTTTGATCAATTATGCGAATGCTGATTTAGTAGGACATACTGGAAATTTCAAAGCAACAATAAATGCGATAGAGTTTGTTGATAAGTGTTTGGGAGAATTATATCAAGTAGCATTAGATAGTAACGCGACTCTTATCATAACAGCGGATCATGGAAATGCGGAAGAAATGTTTAATACAAAAAATGGAGAAAAAGTTACTGAACACTCAATAAACCCAGTGCCGTTTATAATAATCAACAACCAAAATAAATTAAATGAATCAAAAGAAATTAAATCATTTTCAGAAGTAGGCGGAATGTTGGTTGATATTGCGCCAACAATTTTAGAAATTTTTAACATTCAGAAACCACAAGAAATGACAGGAAAGAGCTTGTTGGATGGCTTATAATAGCGAATTTATATAGTTTATAGTTACAATTTGCAAAATTAAAGATCACAATTTTACGACATACAAAAAATCCAAAGCTCAAATGCTAAAATTTTTTAAAATTTTAGATTGATACTAAATATTTAATGCTGATTGTCATGTTTTTTTCTCCATTTTTTAATTTCATTATGATTTCCGCTTAACAAGACTTTGGGCGCGCGCCATCTTGTTTTTTTGTTGAGACAAAATATTTCCGGTTTTGTATAATGAGGATGTTCTAGATATTTATTTCGCGAAAAAGATTCATTTTCTGCGGATTTTTTATTTCCTAAAACTCCGCCGATTAATCTTGTGACAGAGTCTACAACAACCATAGCTGGAAGCTCTCCGCCAGTTAGAACATATTCGCCAATTGAAATTTCATCGTCTACTAAATAATTTGAGACTCTTTCATCAACTCCTTCATATCTTCCGCAAATTAGCACTATTCTTTTTAAACTAACAAATTTATTCGCCAAATTTTGATTAAATCGTCTTCCTTTAGCGGACATTAAAAAAACTTTTGTATCTTTTAAAGCTTTTTTAGTTTTAACTCCATCTTTTTTTATAATTTTTAAATCTAAAAGAGTTCTATAAATTGGTTCAACTTTTAAAATCATTCCAGCTCCGCCGCCATAAGGAGTATCGTCAACAGTCTTATGTTTATCTATTGTGTATTTTCGCAAGTCGTGTATTTTAATTTTTATTAAATTTTTTTTCTGCGCTCGCGATAAAATACTTTCATTAAAATATGAATTAAATATTTCTGGAAAAATTGTGATAATGTCAAATTGCATAAAAACAATATTATAATTGATAAATATTATTATGAAGAAAATTTTAACTTACAAACTTTTTTATATCTTACCAATTTTTAATATTTTAGGCAAATCAGAAAATTCAGAAAATTCCAGGCATAAAAAATCCTCTCCAAAAAAGATAAGAAATTTTTCTTAAGTTCTTGGAAAGGAAAAAATGTTGGTTTTTAATCATAAAGTCCTCAAATGTTAATTTTTTATAATTTAAATTAAAATAATCGAACTTAATCCAAAATAATTTCTATTTCTATGGAATCGCAAACACATGGGTTTTGTATTAGTCCAACACATTCTGGACAATAAATTATTATTAATCATATAATCCACAGGAGATTGTAAATCTAAGCTCCAGTGGTATCTTTTAGTATTATACCACACTAACCAGTCCATCAGTTTTTCATTGAATTTATCAGGATCTTCTAATAATGATTCATTCCAATCAACAAACTCTTCTTGAATGGTTCTATTGTATTTTTCAACATGTCCGTTCTTATACGGCTGGCCGGGATAATTCCAATAATGGATCATTTTCTTTTCTTTCAAATAATCTCTAAAG
>DAOWDS010000045.1 GCA_030638895.1 Candidatus Moraniibacteriota bacterium
ATCTGAGATTGCTAAAACTCTGATATGTGTTATGAAAAAATGCATTTTACCATTGATATCATTTTCTTTGTTTTTCCAGGCTATATATGGATAAAAAATTCCTAAGACTATTGGAACAATTCCTCCAATGATAAATGTTATTGGATTGAGATCTAAAGGAAATGGGATGAGTAAATTTAAAATGGTTTATAATAATAAAGATTTGGGAGAATTTATTTTGAAGGTTCCGGGATTATTTAATGTTTATAATGCTTTGGGCGCAATTGCTTTGGGATTAACTCTAAAAATTCCAATTGAAACGATAAAAAAATCTCTAGAAAATTATTCAGGAATATGGAGAAGATTTGAAATCAAAGGAGAATATCAAAAAGCTTTAGTAATTTCTGATTATGCCCATCATCCAACAGCGGTTAAAGCAACAATTAAAGCGACAAAGAGTTTTTATCCAGGAAAAAGGATTTTTATGGTTTTTCAACCGCATCAACACAATAGAACAAAAAAATTATATAAAGATTTTTTAAATAGTTTTGATGAGACGGATATGCTAATTCTTTCAGAAATTTTTGATGTCGCTGGAAGAGAAGAAAAAAAAGATCAGACTGTAAGCTCTTTAAATTTAGTAAGCGATATTAAAAAGAATAATAAAAAATTAGAGAATAATATTTTTTATGCAAAAGATTTAGAAGAGACAAAAAAATTAATTGATGAAAAAGTAAAACCAAATGATATATTGCTTATTATGGGAGCTGGGGATATATATAAAGTAGCAGATGATTTAGTAAAATAAGATGACTACGCGGCTAGTGATAAACTTGGTCTGAAACTGAAAGTTTTGGATTTGTAATTTAATTTATGGAATTTATTGATGATTTAAAAATTATTTGGAGGTTTTTATCAAAGTATAAAAAACAAGTTTATACTATTTTTATTGTAGCGATTTTTGCGTCTTTTATTGAAGCTGTAATTCCTTATATTTACGGGAAGATTATTGATTTGATTATTATTAATGAAGCAATGACTGTAATTTTTTTGATTTTGTTTTTATGGCTTGTTTTAAGTTTAATTAAGGATTGGGGATGGAGATATTCTTATGTTCTTGGCCGAAAAACAGCTATAAAATGCGCACATGATTTTATATTGGTTCTTAATAGCCATTCGTTAAATTTAAAATTGCAATATCATAAAGAGCAAAAAAGCGGAAAGTTGGCTTCCCGTTATATAAAAGCGTCTGATGCTTTAGAGGGTATTTTAAATGATATAGTTTTTTGGTTTGTTTCTGATTTATTGGTAATATTGTTTATTTTAATTTTTTTAGCTTTATTTATTCACTGGCTGCTTTTCTTGATAATTGTGATAAATATTTTAGTTTATTTTCTTATTACTTTAAAATATTCAAAACCAGTAAGTATTGATGTTGTTAAAACGCAAAAATCGTATGAAGATGCTTACGGCTTATCGTATGATTCGATTTCTAATATTCAGACGGTCAAAGCAAACTCAAAAGAGAAATATGAAAACGAAAAAATATCATTAGTATTTAAGAATAAAACAAGAAAATATTTTAAAAGAGTTCTTTTAATGTTTAATAGAATGCATTTTTTTCAAAGTACTTGTTTAACTATTGGAATTTTTGTTTTATTTATTGTTATAATCCCAATGTTAAAAAGTGAAATTATAACGACTGGACAATTTGTAACGGTTGTTGGTTATTTAGGGCTTCTTACTATTCCGATGAGAAAATTGGGAGGGGATATAGATCATTTTAGAAGATGGATGGGTATGTTTAAGCGCGGCTATAGTCTTCTTAATGAAAAAACAGAACCTTATGATAAAAAAGGGTCAATAAAATTAAAAGAAGTAAAAGGAGAGATAGAATTTAGAAAGATCAATTTTTGCTATCACAAAACCAGAAAGATTTTAAGAGATATTAGTTTTAAAATAAGTCCAAGCAAAGTCGTGGCATTGGTAGGCGAAAGCGGAGTCGGGAAATCAACGATGATGGATATGATTTCAAGGTATAACATTCCAGCATCCGGGAAAATATTTCTTGATGGTATTGATATTCAAAAAATTGATTTAGAAAACTTGCGGGAGCAAATTGCCATTGTCCCGCAGGAAGTAAGCTTGTTTAATGACACTTTAAGAAATAATATTATTTATGGAAAATTAGACGCAACAGACGAAGAGATTAATCAAGCTGTCAAAGCTGCAAACGCGGATGAATTTATCAATAACTTTCCGGATAAAATAAATCAAGAAGTTGGCGAGCGCGGAGTAAAATTATCTACCGGGCAAAAACAGCGCGTGGCGATTGCAAGAGCGATTTTAAAAGATCCAAAGATTTTAATTTTAGATGAAGCTACTTCAGCGCTTGATTCAAAATCGGAACTTCTTGTTCAGCAAGCGTTAAAAAGATTAATTAAAAGCAGAACGACCTTTGTCATTGCTCATCGTTTAAGCACAATTATGCACGCTGATAAAATTTTAGTGATTGATAAAAGCGAGATAGTGGAAGAAGGCAGACACGAGGAGCTGATTAAAAATAAAAAACTGTATTATAAACTTTTTACTTTACAGTCGCTATGGGAGAGTGACGAGTGAGAATATCAAAATTTGAATATGTCATTGCTTCGTCATTCCGCCACGCTATCGCTCCGCTCCATTCCTCGCAATGACAGTAAAATCTCAAGTTTTATAACCTAAGAAAACCAAAAATATGTCAATTAAAGTCCAAAAAAATATTTTGCTTTCAAAATACACTACTTTTAAAATTGGCGGTCCAGCTAAGTTTTTTTGTGTTGTAGAAAATATTGATGAAATTCGGGAAACTTTTAAATTTGCCGAGAAAAATAAGCTTAAAATTTTTATTTTAGGCGAAGGAAGCAATATTCTTATTTCAGATAAAGGATTTGATGGATTTGTTCTTAAGATACAAGATACAAAATACAAGATACAAACAAATAATAAAATATTTGTTGGATCCGGATTGTCTTTAGCAAAATTAGTAAGTGAATCTGTTAAAAATAATCTAACAGGTCTTCAATGGGCGGCTGGAATGCCTGGCGCCATTGGAGGAGCAATTGTAAATAATGCAGGGGCGAGTGGAATGTCCATGATGAATATTGTGGAGGAAGTTGAGATATTGGAAATAATCACCCAACCTCCCTTATCAGGGGGGATAAGCTTCTCCCCTGATAAGGGGAGACTGGGAGGGATCAGAAGACTAACCAACAAACAGTGTAAATTCTCCTATCGTAATAGCATTTTTAAAGAAGAAAAGAAATATATTATTTTAAACGCTGTTTTGAAATTGAAAAAAGGAAATGAAGAAAAAAGTAGAAAAATGATTTCTGAGATTTTGAAATCCAGAAAAGAAAAACAGCCGTTTGAATATCCGAGCGCTGGCAGTATTTTTAAAAATCCAGTTTTAGACGATAATCATTTAAGGCGCTTAATCAAAGAAAATTCAGAACTGGAAAATATTAGCAAGAACAATACAATCCCTGCTGGTTGGTTTATAGAAAATCTTGGATTAAAAGGCAAAAAAATCGGCGGAGCTATGATTTCAGAAAAACATGGCAATTTTATTGTGAACATGGGCAATGCCAAGGCTGAAAATGTTATTATTCTAATAAGCTTGATAAAACAGAAAGTAAGAGATAATTTTAGCATTCAATTAAAAGAAGAGATTGAATATGTAGGGTTTTAATTTTTTGTAATTTTATCTGCAATCTAATTATGAATAAACAACAAATAAAAAATCGAATAAATAAACTAAAAAAGGAGATAAATCATCACCGTTATCTTTATCATGTTTTGGATAAGCAGGATATTTCTGACGCGGCGCTGGATTCGCTTAAGTATGAGCTTGATGGGCTTGAATCGCAATATCCGGAATTTATAACTCCAGATTCTCCAACTCAAAGAGTTGGCGGAAAGCCTTTGGATAAGTTTGAAAAAGTAAAGCACAAAGTTAGACAATGGTCTTTTAATGATGCTTTTGAAAAAGTGGAAATTATTGATTTTGATAAAAGAGTAAAAAAAATTCTTATAGAACGAGTAAAAAAGAAAGATATATCTCTAGATTACAATTGCGAGCTTAAAATTGATGGGCTTCATGTTGTTCTTGAATATGAAAATGGAATTTTGAAAACAGGAGCGACTAGAGGTGATGGAGAAATAGGAGAGAATGTAACACAGAATCTAAAAACGATAGAAAGTATCCCTCTTAAAATAGAAAGAAATATAAACATTATTGTTGAGGGAGAAGTATTTATGCCTAAAGATGTTTTTGAAAAGCTAAATAATGAAAGAAAGGAAAAAAGCGAGCCTCTTTTTGCTAATCCGCGAAATGCTGCCGCGGGAGCTATCAGGCAGCTTGACTCTAAAATTGTAAAGGAAAGAAAATTAGATTGTTTTATTTATGATCTGTCAATGTTTGATAAGAATCCGAGCTTACGATTAGAAACTCTGTTTCAAGCGCCAAAAACTCAAAGTGAAGAGCTAAAATTGCTCAAAAAACTTGGATTTAAAGTTAGTAATCTCTGGAAGCATTGCAAAAGAGAGGATGAGATCTTTGAATTTTATGACTATTGGAAAAAAAATAAAGACAAAGAAAATTATTGGATAGATGGAGTTGTTGTTAAATTAAATAATATTGATTGGCAGAAAAAGGTCGGACATACCGGAAAAGCTCCGCGATGGGCAATTGCTTATAAATTTCCGGCTGAACAAACAACAACTATTATTAAAGACATAAAAGTTCAAATTGGAAGAACTGGAGCGTTAACGCCAGTAGCGCATTTAAATCCAGTAAAAGTTGCCGGTTCTACGGTTTCAAGAGCGACCCTTCATAATGAAGATGAGATCAAACGTTTGGATGTAAAAATCGGTGATACTGTAATTATTCAGAAGGCTGGAGATATAATCCCAGAGATAGTAAGCGTTATAAAAGGATTGAGAACGGGCAAAGAAAAAAAATTCACAATGCCCAAAAAATGTCCGAATTGCAAAATGACAGTTGTAAAACCGCAAGGAGAAGTCGCCGTGTATTGCGCGAATAAAAGTTGTTTCGCGGTTGAACTTAGAAAATTATCTCATTTTGTAAGTAAAAAAGCTTTCAATATAGACGGATTTGGTCCGAATAAAATTAAACAACTTGCGGACGAAGGGATTGTATCAAGCTTTGCGGATATATTTGATCTCAAAAAAGGGGATATTGAACCGCTGGAAAGATTTGCTGAAAAGTCCGTTGATAATCTAATTGACGCGATTGAACAAAGCAAAGACATAACTCTTGGAAAATTTATTTATGCTTTAGGAATCAGACATGTTGGCGAAGAAACGGCGCTGGATTTGAGCGGAATTCTTGGTTCTCTTGGCAAATTTAAAACCATTACAAAAGAAGAACTTGAAACAATAAGTGGCATAGGTCCAAGAGTTGCTGAAAGCATCTATGATTATTTTCGCAGTAAAGATAATTTAAAATTAGTTGATGATTTATTAGAAGCTGGCGTAAGAATAGGCGGAGACAAAAAAGTATCTCAAAAATTAAAAGGACGGTCGTTTGTTTTGACGGGAACTTTGCAAGCTTTAAGTCGTGATGAAGCAAAAGATAAAATTCGCGCTTTAGGCGGTAATATATCTTCTTCGGTTTCAGCCAGCGCTGATTATGTTGTCTCGGGAAAAAAATCAGGAAGCAAAGCTGAAAAAGCGAAGAAAGTGGGAGTGAAGATTTTAAACGAAGAGGAGTTTTTAAGGATGATTAAATAGTCTGGCTTGTTTTTATTTAAAAAAAGTTTTTTATTAATTTAAAATAAAAAAGTAGAGAATAGCTCTACTTTATTTTTCAAACTTCAGACAAATATTGTTGTCTCAAAGTGTTTGTCAGCGATCTCAACCGCTTTTACGATAAGATCTGCACTTGCCTGAAGGTCAAATATGTCTATCACTTCAACAGGTGAGTGAATGTAGCGTGTTGGTACACTGATAACACTTGAAGGAATTCCCTCTCGTGTCAGGTGTATTGATGTCGCATCTGTTGTGCCGCCATCTCCAACATCCATCTGGTGCGGGATATTGTTTGATTCTGCCGCATCCCTGAGCCATTTTACCACTGCGGAAGATGCTATTAATCCGCGACCTCCGGCATCAACGATTGTGATGACCGGACCTTTTCCGACCTCAAGTGCGGAATCCTTTTTCTCGATCCCCGGGTGGTCGCCAGGAATAGTCACATCGATTGCGAGTGCAACATCAGGGTTGAGTCCGAATGCGGCAACGCGCGCCCCCTTGAGCCCTACTTCTTCCTCTACCGTCCCGACTACATGTATGGTGGCTCGTACATCTGTCTCGGACAATTGTTTCATCGTGTCAATGACCATTGCCACGCCGGCACGGTTGTCCAATGCCTTGCCCGTAATCTTTCCGTTTGCAAGTGTTGCAAATTGCCTGTCAAGTGAGATTGGAGTGCCAACTTCAACGCCCAGTTTTTCAGCGTCATCTTTGTCTTTTGCACCGATGTCAACGAACATGTCATCTGCTTTGACAGGTTGCTTCTTTTCCTCGTCTTTCATAGCATGTGGAGGCTTTGAACCTATAACACCGATGATAGGTCCGTTCTTTGTGTGTACTACAACACGCTGGCTGTGGAGAGCCTGGTCAAACCAGCCGCCGATCTTGATGAATCGCAGGAAACCGTTGTCATCAATATATTTTACCATCAACCCGATCTCGTCCATGTGAGACGCGAGCATGATTGTCGGACCTCCTGTTCCTCTCTTCGTTGCTATGAGGTTGCCCATCTTGTCAGTCCTGATCTCATCGACGTATGGTCTGATCTCTTCTTCCATTATGTCTTTTATACTACCCTCTGAACCCGATATTCCGTGGGCATTAGAGAGCTTTTCAAGTAAACTTTGCATTTGTTCCATTATGTTCCTCCAGTTTTGATTTTGCATATATTATGCAAATTTAATATAATCGACTTTATTAATCTTGTCAAGACTTATAGTCTGAACCTGAATTCAAACCCCGAAGCCCCTTTTTCTGGTATCATATAGCGTTCTTACGTCAATAGCTTTTATCACTTCAAATCAATTTTTCATTAGTCGCTCAATTTAGCGATAAATTTTATGAAATAATGATGTATTTTTACCAAGAGCAACATTTATTTGTATTAAAAAAATGCAGAGTTAAAATAAATATAAGC
>DAOWDS010000040.1 GCA_030638895.1 Candidatus Moraniibacteriota bacterium
AGCTCATACGGATCTGATGAGCAAATTTAAGCTAAGCGACAGGCAAACAGTCGCGATTTTAGAAATGCGGCTTCAAGCGCTTGCCGGACTGGAAAGAAAAAAAATAAAAGATGAGCTGGAAGAAAAAATAAGGCTTATCAAAAAACTTCGGGCTATACTTAAAAGCAAGACAAAAATTATGGGAATTATCAAAGAAGAATTGACTGAGGCTTCAAACAAATACGGAAACGGCAGAATGACTAAAATTATAAAAACCGCTATTGGCGAATTTTCACAAGAAGACATGGTTCCGAATGAGGATGTTATAATAACTCTTACTAGAGAAGGCTATATAAAAAGAATAGATGCCCAAACTTATCATGTCCAGCACAGGGGCGGCAAAGGCGTTATTGGCGCGACAACAAAAGAAGAAGATGTTGTCAATCATTTATTTGTAACAAATACACATAGCAACCTATTATTTTTTACAAACTTTGGAAGAGTTTTTCAAACAAAAGCATATGAAATTCCTGCTAGCGCTAGAACGGCAAAAGGACAAGCTATTGTGAATTTTCTCCAGCTTTCCACCGAGGAAATTGTAACAGCTGTTATATCTATTAACAAAAAAGATACTACGAAATTCCTTGTAATGTCTACAAAAAATGGTATAATAAAAAAAACAAATATAGAAGAGTTCGCAAATGTGCGAAGATCCGGACTTATTGCAATCAAATTAAAAAAGGGTGATGAACTAAGATGGGTTAGGCCAAGTGATGGAAATAATAATGTCATTTTAGCTTCTTCTGGCGGACAATCAATAAGATTTAAAGAAAAGGATATAAGGTCTATGGGCAGAAACGCTTCCGGAGTAAAAGCTATTAAGCTAAAACCGTCAAGCAAAGTTATAAGCATGGATGTTGTTATTGAATCAAAAAAGAAAAAGACCTATATCTTTACTATATCCGAAAATGGATTTGGAAAAATAAGCGATTTGAAATTCTATAAAATTCAACATAGAGGCGGCAGTGGAATAAAAACCGCGATAATTAACGCTAAAACAGGACAGCTTGTTGACTCAAGAATTATAAATGAAAATCAACTAAGCAAAGATTTGCTTCTTATATCGCGCAAAGGACAAATAATAAGAACTCCTTTTTCTAATATTTCAAAATCGGGACGCGCCACTCAAGGCGTAAGAGTGATGAGACTTGGCAACGAAGACAGAGTATCTTCAATCGCGATTGTGTAATATCATAATTTAGTATTTAGTATACAGCAAAATTCAACTAAATTAACCTGCTATATAAGAAAGGAACTGGCTGCAAATATATCTAATAAAGGCATGGCCAGTTTCCGCATTAATTTTCTAATAAAAAATAAATGGAAGAAAATAGAAATCATACTGAAATTATAAGCGAAATTGGCAGCGGAGGGCTTATAAATCCAGATGATATTATAAAAAAAATTAATATTACCAGCGGTATGACTGTTGCTGATTTCGGCTGTGGAGCAGGCTATTTCACGATTCCAATCGCAAAACTATTAACAAACAGCGGCAAAATTTACGCGATTGATGTTCTAAGCAGCGCCCTTGAATCTGTTCTAAGTAAAGCAAAATTATTTGGTCTTTTGAATATAAAAACTATAAGAGCAAACGTGGAAATAATTGGAGGATCTAAAATTAAAGATAGATCCGTAAATCTAGTCATGCTTGCAAATATATTATTTCAGTGTAATGATTATGATTCTGTTTTAGGCGAAGCAAAAAGAATTGTAAAAGAAAATGGAAAAATTATTATTATTGACTGGGTTCCTAAAAAAGTTCCACTGGGACCAAAGTTTGAACATTGTCTTAGTGAAGAAGATATAAAAAAAATATCCGCAAGAAACGGTTTAAAAATTATAAAAAAGCTTGACACCGGCAGTAAACATTACGGAATGATTTTTTCCGTGAATAGATAATTACTTTGAATTACGAAATGTGCACTTGTGCCGTTCTGAGCTTGTCAAACCACAAATTTATTTCACATATTATAACTATCCTTAGACAAGCTCAAGATGATATGTGTTTGATTTTTACTTATTTCGTAATTTAAGGTAATTATATTTAATATTACGATAATGGCAAAACAGAGAATATTTTTAATTGGCGCTATAATACTTTTTATTTTTTTAGTGCTTTGGTTTACAATTGGATGCCCGCCGTTTAAAAAATGTCCGGGAACCAGGCTCTCAACCGGACCTCCTCCTCCAAGAGTTATCTTAAAAATTGTTGGTCCATGGGATAGCGAGAAAGATTGGGAAGAAATTGCTGACAAATTCAACGAATACAAAATAAATGATCAGAATGAACCTTTAGACGTCATTGTAGAATATGAAACAATATCAGATCAAACAAACTACGAGAACGCGGTAAAAGAAATGCAATTTGAAGGAGATGGCCCTAATATTTATATGTTATTTAATTCATGGATTCCAAGATACAAAGAAAAGCTTTTGCCACTGCCAAAAGAAATAATGAGCTTAGCTCAATTTGAAAATACATTTGCGAATGTCGCCGTTGACGATCTTACGACTCCTGACGGAATTATATACGCTCTTCCGTTTTATATTGACACTCCAGCCTTATATTATAACAAAGACAGATTTTTCAACGAAGGATTTTTTAGAGCTCCTGAAACTTGGGATGAATTTAAAAATTATGTTGAAAGACTTACCATATTTGATAAAAATGGAAATATTGAAAAAGCTGGAGCAGCGTTTGGAGGAGGCAGTAATGTAAATAGAAGCCAGGATATCATTATTCTTTTGGCTATGCAAAACAACTTTGGAAAAGATGATTTAGCAAGTTTAGTCTCTTTTGAAAATCCTGGAAGCATCGCTGCCATAAAATTTTATACAGATTTTGCTGATCCTATAAAAAGATTTTATACATGGAACGAAGACTGGATGTTTTCCATAGACGCGTTTACACAAAGAAAAACAGCGATGATGATTAATTATTCCCATCATTTAGACAATGTTATAAGTAAAACTGGAGACACGCTAAATTTTACAATCGCCCCAATGCCCCAGCTTGATAAAAACTACAAGGTTAATTACGCTAGTTATTGGGTTCCAGTTGTTCCTAAAATAGCTCCTTGCAGATCAGCAGCTAAAAAAACTGATTGCTATGGTTTAGCTTGGGAATTTCTAAATTTTGCCGCCAGCAAAGAAAATGTCAAACTTTATTTAGATTCAACAAATAGAGCAGCCGCGAATTTGCAGCTCGCTCAAGAGCAAGCCTCTGATTTCGATGACGCAAGAAGCGTTTTTGCGGGCCAAGTTTTTACAGCGAAAAGTTGGGATCATCCAAACGATAAAAAAAGCGATATGGTTCTAATTGAAATGATAAACTCAATGATAACAAAAGACTATAACAAGAAAAAGACTATGCAAGAAGCAATAGATATTGCCAAAGCAGAAATTAAATCGTTAAACTAAGAAAAATAAATTATTCTTTCGCTAAAATAGGCTTCTGTTGGCGCTATTTTTCAAATAAAAAAAGCTGGGAAAATCTTCTCTCAGCTTTTTATTTATTCGCATTATATTTTTTCAAATTTTGCTTGAAAAAATCTTAAATCTTCAGGCTCATAAACCATTTTTAATCCTTTAATCTGTTCTCTTTTTTCAAAAATCTTTATTATGGAATCGGCAACATATTCCATTTGAGTATTCGTATAGACCCGTCTTGGTATCGTAATTCTCACAAGCTCAAGCTTTGGAAAGATATTTTCTCCTGTTTTATGGTCTCTTCCTTTGGAAACAGCTCCTCTTTCCATTGTTCTTATTGCCGATTCTTCATAAATAGATGCGGCAAGAGTTTGAGATGGCCATTGATCCCTTGGCATTTCAGGAAAAAACTTCAGAGCATCTAAAAAAACACCATGTCCGCCAATAGGCTTTACTATGGGCACTCCATAATTTGTAAGCATTTCTCCCAAATACCTTACCTGCTTAATTCTATATTCCAAATATCTATCGTCAGCGCCTTCTCTTAGTCCTCTGGCCAATGCTTCCATATCTCTGCCAGCCATTCCTCCATACGTGTGCAATCCTTCATAAACTACCACTAAATTGCGAGCTTTTTCGTAAATTTCTTCATCATTTGCCGCAAGAAAGCCTCCAATGTTAACAAGTCCGTCTTTCTTCGCGCTATAAATACAAGCATCGGAATAAGACATCATTTCGTTTAATATTTCCTTGATGCTTTTATTTGAATATCCCTCTTCACGTTCTTGTATAAAATAAGCATTTTCACTGCTTCTAGTAGCGTCAAAAACCACTTTCAAATTATAAGAATCGCACAACTCTCTTACTTGTCTCAAATTTTCCATTGAAACAGGCTGGCCTCCGGCCATATTAACATTCATTTCAACATTTACGTACGGAATTTTTTTTGCGCCAACTTTCTCTATGACATCTTTCAGTTTTTTAAGATCCACGTTTCCCTTAAAAGGGTGTTCATTCTCAGGATCATGAGCTTCGTCAATAATTACGTCTGGCATAACGCCTCCTTGTATCTCAACATGAATTTTTGAAGTTGTAAAATACATATTTCTAGGAACAACGACCAAATTTTTTTTCGGTTCAATAAGAACGGCTGAAATTAAATGTTCAGCGCCTCTTCCTTGGTGAGTTGGAACTACATACTTATATCCTAAAACATCCTGAATAGACTTTTCAAGATTGTAAAAATTCTTACTGCCAGCATAAGCTTCGTCTCCCAGCATTAAACCTGCCCACTGATTATCACTCATTGCGCTAGTGCCGCTATCAGTTAAAAGATCAATATAAACCTCATCGGAATTTAAAAGGAATGTATTATAACCTGCTTTTTCAATTGCCTTTGTTCTTTGTTCTTGATTAGGCAAATTTACAATTTCAACCATTTTAATTTTAAACGGCTCTACCGGCGCTTTTGTCTTTGTTTTTTTTATATCTTTCATAGTGTTTTTTTAATGATTATTTATAATCTTGGGACTTACACATTTGTTATTATACTAAGCTTGTGTGATGATTCAATAAGCTCAGTATGACATTTATGCGCATCATTTATCCAAACGCGTAAATCTTAAATATATTAATCAAAAGGTGTTATTTAACTCCGCATCAAATTATTAGATGCTTGGAAAAGATTATGGATTTTATAACTTAGCTTACAATAATAATATCACATTTTTTTTATAATGCAAATAATATTTATTGTTAGCAGAACCATTGTCTATAAAAAGTAGATGCTTAATTATTTCACTTAATGATTTGTTGATGTGGGCCATCCTGGACTCGAACCAGGGACTTCGACCTTATAAGGATCGCGCTCTAACCAACTGAGCTAATGGCCCGAATCATATAAACATACTAATATTTTAACATATTAACATAAAAATATTATATGTAAAGATGGCTTAGCTTTTTAGGTTGTAGCTTTTTAGAAATTTAGCAGTCATTGCGAGTGGAGTGTGGCAATCCCAAAACTACAAACATCAAACCGTAATATTATAGGAAACTCTGAAAAACGCGGTTTTTGTCATTCCCTCATTGAAATAAATTCAGCATAAACTCCGGAGGGAATCCAGATTTAAGGCAAAAGATAGATTATAAAATTGAATATTATTAGTTTTTTAGACCTTTCTATAATATGCGATACTAATCTCGGGATTGCTTCGTCGGCTAATCGCCTCCTCGCAATGACAGCAGGATTTTGATTTTTATAATTTCACTTCATTAGAAACAAAAACAATGTAACAATACAGCAATTTAACAATTTAATACATTTTAATCACAAACCACATCCCATTGTCCGCCAAGCGGATCAAGATACCCCCAAGCGCTTAAGAAAAAATCAACAATTAACCATGATAGAAATATTACTAAAAATCCAATGATAACCCACTTTAACGCGGTTTTCGCGTTATTTTTTCTTTCAGAATTTCCAGCGGAAGTTATAAATAAAAATCCCGTTATGATTATTGCTAAAATAGTTATCACGCCCGCTATTTTGATTAAAAAATTCATTCCTTGACTGAGTATCATCATCCCATAACAAAAATTACATTGATCCTTGTCATTCCAAGGAGTGTCTGGAGAATCGCATAACCTTCCGCAAGGAACAAGACCTTTTTTACAAGAAGCTATAATAGTTGATGCGTTGCAAATTGTAGTTGTCCCAAAAGCGCTAGTAGCAGTTAATACATAAGGTGAATTCGCGGCGCCAAGATCAACCATACTGCCATTTAAGCTTTCAGGATTTCCATTAATTGTTACATTAAAAGCATCGTTAGTTGTCCAAGCCAAATTTGAATCCATTCCAGAAAATATTAAAGGAGTCACGGTTAAAGAACAAATAGGATTTATATCTACAGTTGCCGAGCAAGTACTATTTCCAGCGGCATTAGAAACAGCAATAGTATAGGTTGTAGGCATACTTGGCGAAACTGGCGGAATAACAAATCCGACTATTATAGGAATGGGACCTGTGCCATCATCAAATGTAATAGAAATCGCGTCTGTTTGCGACCAGCTCAAAATAGACGCGCCTCCTCTATCAATTGAAGCGGGAGCGGCAGTTATAGCGCAAGTTGGAGGATCTAGCGTTGTAATTCCGAATTTAACATCAGAGTGACAACCAGCTCCACAACCACACCATGTGTCCGTAGTAACCGTGTATATTCCTAACTCAGGAAAATCATTTGTCACATCTCCATTAGCAAAAGATTTATGTCCTCCGCAGGTAGATGCTGTTGTCATGCTAGCAGGTTTTGAGATAATACCAGCAGGGGAAGTGAGTTTAACATTGCCCATATCATCAAATACATTACTAAGCGTTTCAATTTTAATGACATTAGTCGTATCTATCGTAATCGGAGAAATAGCGCCAACAGCAGCGCCAGCGCCACCACCAACAACTATTTCATAATATCCAGCAAATGCATTTTCTTTTGGTATAATAAAAAATGACAATAAAAAAACAATAAAAAAACAAAAAATAATTCTTATTATTCTATCAATATTTTGAAAAGCCATATTTATTATTTTATTTATAAAACACGATATTAAAAAAATATCTCGATTATTAGAAATTACTATTAACTCATAGCGAATTGTTTCTATAGCTAGCTTAATATAGCCAAAAAATAGCTATAACTTTTGTCTGTCATTTCGAGTGCCTCGCGAGAAATCTGATAGCGTGGCAATGGCTAAGTTTATAGATTTCTCTTCGCCAACTGGCGAATCGAAATGACAATTATAAAAACCCAATATGAATTCTGTATAAGAAATGATCTAAATTCACTATAATTTAAAACTGAAATAACAATTATGCGCCGTTTCAACAATAGAACAATTTAACAATTTAACAGTTTAACAGTTTATCGTATACCAATCTCCTCCGACAGGATCTATATATCCGAACATTGCCAGAATCGTATCCACTAACGCCCAAGCAATAAAAACTATTAAAAAGCCGAGAAGAACGTATTTGATAATTGACTTTGCCTTATCAATTGTTCCAGAACTTCCCGCGGCAAATATATAAAGAATACCTCCAAAGGCAATTGCCAGCACGGCTGCCACTGCGGAAATTTTTAGAAGAAATTCTATAACTAACTGTCCCATCAAAATCATAGAACAAAGATCACAAGGGTTATTTTCGAACCACGGAGTAGCACCATCATCGCAATTTCTTCCACATGGAATAAGCCCTTCTGTAGTACACACAGGTCCCTGGGCATAAATTTGGCTGTTTATGACAAAAAATAATGTTGCCACAAACAGCGCCATAAGGATAAATATATATTTTCTATTTATTTTTTTCATTATATAAAAGATAAAATTAACTATTCAATATAGACAAAAGAACTTGAAGCAAGCTAAAAGCAAGAAGCGCGATTCCAAGTCCGATAATCGCTCCAGAAAGAATTTTCTTCGCTGATGTAATTTTTTCTTCAACTCCGGCAGCGGTCATATACATAATTCCAGCAATAATCATTAATAGAAGCGCTATAGAGCCAATAAGCCCTAAAATATATCCGATCATTTTTTCTCCCCCCTGAACAATAGTGTCTACCGTACTTCGAAGAGTATTACAATAAAAATAAGCATTTGGATCGCAAACAGCTCCGCCGCCTCCTCCTCCTCCTCCGCCAACACAGATTCCCGCATTACATGTTCCTCCTCCAACGCAAGGATCTCCGTCACAATCAAGATCCAGACAATCTATAAATGTATCACAATCATTATCTGCTCCATCATCACATATTTCTGGAATAGCAACACATCCTCCTCCACCGCCGCAATCTGGATCTGGAGGAACACAACCAGCTAAACAACCATCGCCAGCGGCGCAAGTAGGAACCACTGCGTTACAATCACAATCACAAGCATCGTATTCATCCACACAACTAGGAGTTACTCCGCATCCTCCTGGGAACCAATTAGGATCGCAGCTTGGCTCGCATGATCCGCTACAATCCCATACTTTCCCGCCGCCACAGCCACTTCCGTCTATACCGCCGCAAAAAACAATAGCTCCAGTACCACAATTCTCAGCTACATATCCCGCCCCGCTATCGCACAACCAAGTCCCACAGTCAGTGTCCGATGCGCAACCAACAAGAACACAAGCTCCGGCACAATCAGGTTCAATAGTCATACAATCAGCGGCATTTGAACATCCAGAACCGCAAGCAGTATTCACACAACAATCATCCGGACAGTTCGCAGTTGTTTCACCAGCATCACATGTTCCGTTATTGACGCAAACTGGTGCTGCTACCACCCAAACACAACCATCAGCAGTATTTGCCGCGCTAACTTGGCACTTACCAGCTACAGTGGAATATCCTTCGCTTTGTTCATCACATTCTAGATCTGCTCCACAAGCAGATTCACATTGACCATCACCAGGATTACAGCTCCCAGCCACATAATAAGTTCCTAATGTATCTCCACAATTTTCGTCTTCTATGTTACCGCTACAATGAACACATTTGCTTTCATTCTCATCCCACTCTCCAGATGTAGTATTTTCAACAAATATCTGATCAGTTGACACAACACAAGTTTCTCCATCACTTATGAAAGCATTATCGCTTGGACACTTATCTTCAAGACATTCTTGATAACTAGAACATCCATCAAATGGACTTGGAGTTCTGTTACCAACTAAACAAACACTTAAAGGTAGATTAGACCATCTATAATGACACGCTTCATATGATCCCATATCGCAAGCGTCATTTGGAGCAGCAGCATCAATAAAACTACATGATCCGCCAACAACAGCGGTCATACATTTCACCGCAAAGACATCTTCTGTAAAAACAAAAAAAGTTAACATAAATGAAATACTTATTACAAAATTTTTAAAAAGAAAATCTTTATTTTTCATAAGTTTATTTATTAATTTATATTACTTTTTAAACTACTCGTTTATTATTAATATAACATATATTGATTCTCTGGTCAAAATTTGGTG
This sequence comes from Candidatus Moraniibacteriota bacterium, assembly GCA_030638895.1. Lineage (GTDB taxonomy): Bacteria > Patescibacteriota > Minisyncoccia > JAHIHE01 > JAGLIN01 > DAOWDS01. The sequence goes on from DAOWDS010000040.1 coordinate 9,497, forward strand.
ACAATTTAAAAATTTTACTTTTAAAGCAATTGCGATTATCTTTTTAAAAAGAAAAAATGATGACCATAGGATCATCATCATTCAACTTTTACTTCCATAATATAAAAACTTTTAATGGAAGTGCCAAACAAATCACTTTTTTTAATATTTGTAGTGATTGGTGATTTCGAATACCCTTTAAAAATAGTTTCTCCTTCTGGTAAAATATTTATCTTGTATTCTTTGAATTCGCCTGGATTGTTGGTAAATTCAACATTCACAATCACTGCGATACTGTCAAGTATTATTGCGTCTGCACCTATATTTATGATATTGAGCTCAATATCAAGTCCTCGGGTTCCTCCAATGTCAATCTCTAAATAGAGATTGCTGAAATTAGAAACTTTCAACATTTCAGGCATTTCCCCGGAAGAAAACTGTTTGTCTGTTTCTTCTCCGGTCCAATCTACTGTCTCCCGAGCCACAAAATTATCTATTTGCTCAACTGTCGGTCCTGTCGGTTCCGACATCTTATAAAACATTGGCATCGCAACAAAATAAACTGCGGCTACAAATATAACGAGTAGAACAAAAATACTTATTAACTTTCCGCTTTTTCCCATTTAACTCATCTCCTGTTTTTATATTTCACCTCCATATATTTTCATAGGTGATTTTTAGTAAATATTAACTACTATAATAATTAATAGAAATTATCTATGAACAACTTTATATAATCTAGTTTTTACTTTTAAAAGAACAACCTATCGACTTATGGTTAATTTTCTCTCTTTCTATTTAAATAAAGCATAAACTAGACAATTTGTCAAATTATTATATTTATGCGTTTAATATATCAACTATTACCTTTAAAATAACATACGCCATAAGCGCGAGCGCTAGTCCGAACACTGAAGAATGGAAACTATCTTTTGCTGATTTCATTTTTTCTTCATTGCCAGTAGAAGCTATATACTTAATGCCTGATATTACTATAAAGATTAATGTTATTATTCCGATTATAAATAACAAGTATCTGATAACGATAATGATTGTGTCGGGTATGGATGAAACCGTGCCATCAAGAGGATTGCAAGGAATTCCAAGAGCCGGTCCGCAAGTTACTTGAGCAAAAACATCTGAACTATTCATAATAAAAATTTGCGCCGAAAATAATGCGAAAAACAACAAGAATAATAAATTTTTATTAAATAGTTTTTTCATACTTTTATTATATATTAACAATGGAACAATTTAGCAATAAAACAATTTAATTCTTCATCAACTTCTCAAATTCTTCTCTTTCAATTGTTTCAACTTCAATAAGCTTATTAGCTATTTTATTTAATTTGTCTTTATTTTTATTGATTGTTTCTATTGCAGTTTCTAAAGCATTATTAAGAAATTGTTCAACTTCATAATCAATGTCAGCAGCAACTTTTTCACTATAATTTCTTTGCTCATGAATTTCTTTTCCTAAAAAAACCGTATCGCTGTGCTGACCAAAAACAATCGGACCCAATTTTTCACTCATACCGTATTTTGTAACCAGTTCTCTGGCAAGTTTGCTGGCCCTATTTAAATCACTGCTAGCTCCTGTTGTAAGATCATTAAAAATTATTTTTTCAGCCGCGTACCCGCCTAAAAGCATCGCTAGATTGTCTACAAACTCAGATTTTGAATGAAAATGTTTGTCCTCTTCTGGAAGATTTAAAGTATAGCCGGCAGCGCGGCCTCTGGAAATTATAGATATTTTATGAATTGGATCCGTTTTGGGCAAAAGGTGCCCCAAAAGAGCATGTCCCGCTTCATGATAAGCGGCAATTTTTTTTTCATCTTGAAGAAGAAGATTGCTTTTTCTTTCAGGTCCAAGCATAACTTTTTCGATAGACTCCAAAATTTCATTTTTCCCTATAATTTTTTTATTTCTTCTTGCCGTAAGAATTGCGGCTTCATTCAGCAAATTAAATAGCTCGGCTCCTGAAAATCCAGGAGTTCTTGCTGCTATTCTATGTAAATTTATATTTTTTTCAATCGGCTTTCCTTTGGCATGTACTTTTAAAATTGCTTCTCTATCTTTTATATCAGGAAGATCAAGTTCAATTCTTCTGTCAAATCTGCCGGGTCGCAGAAGCGCCGGATCTAAAACGTCAGGTCTATTTGTGGCCGCTATAACAATTACGTTTGTTTCAGTATCAAATCCATCCATTTCAACAAGTATTTGATTTAAAGTCTGTTCTCTCTCGTCATGTCCTCCGCCAAGACCAGCTCCGCGATGTCTTCCAACCGCGTCAATTTCATCAATAAATAAAATACTTGGCGCGTTTTTCTTGGCATTCTTGAATAAGTCTCTTACTCTAGAAGCTCCGACTCCGACAAACATTTCAACAAATTCCGAACCGGAAATGTTAAAGAATGGAACATCTGCTTCACCTGAAACCGCTTTTGCAAGCAAAGTTTTTCCTGTTCCAGGAGGACCTAAAAGCAAGACCCCCCTTGGAATTCTGGCTCCAAGTTCTAAGAATTTTTTTGAATTTTTTAAAAAATCAACAATTTCAAGTAATTCTTCCTTTGCCTCTCTTACTCCTGCCACATCTTTGAATGTAGTTTTCTTTTTTTTCTCTCCGGGCTTCAAAAATCTCGCGGTTGACCTCCCAAATGACATCGCTTGACCATTTTGTTTTTGGGCTTGCCCTAACATCATCCATAAAAGAAAACCTAGGAGGGCAAACATTAAGAGCGTTGGTCCAAAATTTTCAAGAAAAGACTCCATTCCCGTTTTCCCTTTTGTAACTATATGAGCTTTATAAACTTTTTCTTGCGATAATTTGTGGACATTTATAAGTTCATCTTCAAGAGAAGATATACCTCCTTTTAATAAAGTTTCTTTTGTATTGTTCTCATCATTTAGAATAATCTCAACTTTGTCTTCTTTTACTACGATTTCTTTGACTTTTTCCTCGTTAACTTGTTGAACAAGTTTGCTCATTGATATCTCTTTTGGCTTTTCCTCCGAAATGTCAAAAAGCGTAAAAATAGATGCCATAAAAATAAAAAGCAGGATAATGGTTAATAAATTTCTTACTAAGTCATTTTTTATGGGATTCTTAGGAATTTTCTTATTTTTTTTGTTCATATAGATATCTTAATCTTACTATTTTTATACTTGTAGGACTTACGCGTTTTGATAAATAATGCGTATAAATCACAATTTGATTAAATATTAATCTTGTCACATAATGTTTTTCTATTATAGTATGTAAATTTCATTTTGTATAGAGGCGTATCATATGAACATATGAACATTTTAACACATAGAATGATACAGACCTATATTAAACCATCAAGTGATTCAAGATAAGGTTGTAAAAATAAAGGAATTGCGATTATAAGCCCAATTAACGGCAAAACAAATACTACTATCGTAAAAATAGCGTTATAAAGAATATATTTTCTTGTTTTTTCAGCAGACTTGTGGGTCTGTTTCAAAATTTCCTGATTTTGTTTCAAAATTTCTAAAATTTGTTCTTCATTAGTCATGGTTTTAGATTATAAATTATAGTTTGCATATTTTATATCGTCTCCCTGATAAGGGGGAACGGAAGGGGGTTTGAAATATCGTAAAGCAAAAATATTCAAAAGAAACGAGGAGATATTTTTAATCTTTAGTTTTAAATTACAATTCTGCGATTCTTCACAAACCCATCCCAGCCTCCCCTTATCAGGAGAGGAGCTCATATTAAAGTTTTTTAGCAATAAATTCATAATTCTGATCTATATAACGCTACTCCTCGGCCTATATTGCAATGCTTCAGCAACATGAGAACTTTCAATATTTTGTTTTCCTTCAAGATCCGCGATAGTTCTGGAAAGCTTAAGAATTTTATAAAACGACCTGGCGCTTAAATGAAACTGGTTAACGGCTGTTTTAAGAAGTTCAATGGTTTGCGCGCTGGTTCTGCAAAATTCCTTCACATCCTGTGAGCTCATTTCTGAATTAGTCAGAATTTTTTTATTTTCAAATCTTTCCTGTTGAATTTTTCTTGCTTTTTCCACGCGCACTCTTATCAACTTTGAAGACTCTTCTAAATTATCGTCTGTAAGTTTTTCGAATTTAATTCTTGGGACTTCAATATGAAGATCAATCCTATCCAGGAGCGGTCCAGAAATTTTCTTTTGATATTTTATAATCTGCGTCGGAGAACAGCTGCAATCACGGTCCGGATCACTTGCATATCCGCATGGACAGGGATTCATACTGGCAATAAGCGAAAATTTAGCAGGAAAAGTGAGCGTGCCTTGCGCGCGTCCTATAGTAACAATCCCGTCTTCAAGCGGCTGGCGAAGATTTTCTAAAATTCCGCGTGGAAATTCAGGAAGCTCGTCAAGAAATAATACTCCGCGATGAGCTAAACTTATTTCTCCAGGTTTTGGAAATTGTCCTCCTCCTACTAATGATGGAGCCGTAGCGCTATGATGCGGAGTTCTAAATGGTCTAATTTTTATAAGAGGATTATCGCATGGAAGCAATCCGGCAATACTATATATTTTAGTAACTTCCAACGCTTCTTCTTTTGTCATCTTCGGAAGTATAGTTGGAACAGCTCGCGCCAAAAGAGTTTTTCCAGTTCCCGGAGGTCCGCTCATTAAAACATTATGCCCTCCGCTTGCCGCGATTTCAAGCGCTCTTTTAATATGTTCCTGTCCTTTAATATAAGCAAAATCAATTGAAAAATTCTCGCTTTCCTTAACATTGCCTAAACCGTGTGTTTTTGCCGGTTTAATAACTTCTATATCGCTGAGATGTTCAAAAAGCTGCAATAAGTTTTCAATAGGAATTATTTCAACTTCTTCAACTAAACTTGCCTCGTATTCATTCACTTTTGGGATATATAATTTTTTATATTTTTTTTGTTTGGCATAAATCGCAATCGGTAAAATTCCGTTCGTATGCCTCAGTTCGCCATTCAAGGAAAGTTCTCCGACAAAAAGACTATCGTTAATATTCGCGTCCAGCTGTTTTGACGCTTTGAGCATTCCAATCGCAATTGGCAAATCATAAGCAGGACCCGCTTTCTTAATATCAGCAGGAGCAAGATTGATCGTAATGCGAGTTGTCGGATATTCAAAACCAGAATTTTTGATTGCCGCGCGAACTCTTTCTTTTGATTCCTGAACAGCAGTATCAGGCAAACCCACAACTGTAATATTCCCAAGCCCCGGGCTTATATCTAATTCAACTTCCACCGCCGCGCAATCAAGTCCCACTACCGCGCAAGAATTTATTTTTGAGAGCATAAAGTTAATCTTATATTTTTATTTTAGCATTATTGTATTCCATAAATAAATGATTAAAAGAAAAAATATTTACATTTCAAAATAGAAATTTATCTAATCTTTTTTATATATAAATAATATCTTAAAAATAAAATTTCAATGAGGCATATTACTCGCTAATCTTCACATCCAAAACATTCATTTGCAAGTCCCTGCTTCCGTTCCACTCATTTACCTCTAATTGAAAAACAACGTCAACAATGTCTCCCCAGCGCAAAGCTGGCTTGCCATTTGGCATTTCTTCCGCTAGCTTGCCAAGCTTAAACGCTATAGCCGGAAAATATTTTACACTTTTGTCTTTTAAAATTGCCTTGAAGCAAAGTTTGAGATGCGCGTTATCATTTCCAACCGCTCTGATTTCATGCACTTCAAATTTTTTCGCAATAAACACCGGTTTTTTATTTCCTTGTCCGAAAGGCTTAAATTTTTCAATCTCATCAATTAACTGCCAATTAATTTGTTCGTAACTTATTTCACAATCTATCTCTAATAAAGGAATAAGATCATCTTCTTTTAAAATTTTCTCTGCAATTTCATTAATCTTTTTCTTAAATTTTTTGAAATTTTTATTTTCAATTTTGAGGCCCGCCGCCTGGGAATGTCCGCCAAAACTTATGAGAATATCCTTGCATTTTTCAATCGCTTCAATTAAATTAAATTCTGGGATGCTTCTTCCGGATCCAGCGGTTTGATTTTCCCTTTTTTGAAAAACTAAAAATGGCCTGGAATATTCATCTGTTAATTTTCCAGCAACAAGTCCTACGATTCCAATTCTCCAATTAGGATCTTGTTCAATAATAATTTTCGGCAGTTTTTTATACTTGCCAATTCTCTTTCTTATTTCCACCATAGCTTTTTCGGTAATTCGCTGCCTGCTCTGATTATTTTTTTCAAGCTTAGAAGAAAGGTCTTCCGCTTCTGTTTCGTTTTCAGCAATAAGAAGTTCATACGATGTGTTAGCATGATCCATTCTCCCAGCCGCATTAAGCCGAGGAGCAAGCATAAAACTTATAGAAATTGTATCAATTGCTTTTACTTTAACAACATTTCCATTTTCTCTTATCCTTGTTCCAGCTGTCCGAATAAGCTTTTTTAGTCCGATACGATGTGTTTTATTGATTACCAAAATACCATATTTGGATAGAGTTCTATTTTCCCCAATAAGATCAACACAGTCTGCCACTGTTCCCAGAACCACTAGATCTAAGAGCCATTTCTCAAAACCAGGACTTAGGTTGTAGTTTTTTAACTTCTTAGATTTTAGTTTTTTACTCTTTGATTTTTCAAAATTATAATTTTCTAAATTTTCAATAAGCGCTTGAGCAACCTTAAACGCGACACCTACTCCCGCAAGCTCTTTAAAAGGATAATCACAATTTCTTTGTCTTGGATTTATAATTGCCAGCGCTTTTGGAATTTGTTCAAGAATATGGTGATGATCAGTAATAATAATATCCATCCCTAATTTTTTAACAATTTCGACATTTTCAAAACTTGAAATGCCGCAATCAACAGTTATTACTAAATTAGTTTTATTTTGTTTAATCCGATCTATTGCTTGCTTATTAAGTCCATATCCTTCAAATTCTCGATCTGGAATATATATATCTATAAACTTTTTTGCTTTTGTTTTTTCTATTTTACTTATAATTGATTTTAATTCTATAAGCGTATTTACCATAACTACGGAAGAAGTAACTCCATCAACATCATAATCCCCATAAACTGTTATCTTTTCATCTTTTTCAATAGCTTTGAAAATTCTTTTGACAGCTATTTTCATGTCCTTCATTAAAAAAGGATCGTGAATATCTTGTTCGTAATCAGGATTAAAAAACTCATCAACAAGAATTTGAGTTTTAATCTCTCTGTCCCAAAGAAGCTGCAAAACAATCGGAGAAAGTTCCGGGAAATCCTTCGCAAATTTTTCGGGATATTTTTTATTTACAATCCAGCGTTTTTGCATAAAATAAAAAGATGATTGTTATTATTTATATCACTATTATATCATCGTAGAGGTTTTATTCAAAATTTACAACTCCTAAAAACAAACTTGGCATATAATTATATATAGTGTATCTTGAAAGCTATCTTAAAAACAAAAATGCTATGATGGAAAAAGGATAAAAAAAAGACAGGTTATGATGAAAAAACAGTCCTTTGCAATTGGGGCTGTTTTTAATTAAAATTGAATAATTGATTATTGTATCCCTTTGAACATTGGCATTCCATTGTCAGGATTAGTTGGTACATAAATTGTCCCTTCTCTGTCTTTAAGTTCTCTGATATACATATAGTTCAAATACTCAGCAGTCAAACTTTCATTGATCGTTTTTTGCGCGTCTCTTTGTCCTTCTGCTTCAATCCTTTTTCTCTCTGCTTCTTTCTTCTCTTTTTCTAAAATGAAGTCGTATCTTTGACTCTCTTGCTGAGCTTGAAGCTTTTCTTGAATACTGGCATCGAGTTTAGCTGGCAAAATTACATTTCTGAGAAGTACTTGCTCAATCGCAATTCCTCGTGGTTCAATGTTGTCTGTCATTTTTTGTCTGATGGTATTGATTATTTCATCTCTCTTATCAGAGTAGATTGATTTTGAATCATACCCTGCTACAACTTCTCGAATTGCGCTTCTAATCTCAGGTCTGATGATTTTTTCTTGATAATTAATTCCCAATTCTTTGAAAACGTCAGAAGAACTGTCTTCTACTAGATGATAAAAAACAGTAATATCAAGTTTAACGGTTAGCCCTTCGCTTGTCAGAGCATCAATTGAGTCATCTCCAATTTTTTCACCCTCTCCCTGCACAATGCTCATTGTGTATTGTTCAGTTCTAATGCTGAGTTTTGTTATTTGAGCGAGAGGATTGACTATATGAAGTCCTGATTTTATTTCAGCATCTTTCACCTTCCCAAACAAATGATAAACACCTGTTTCTCCTGCAGGAATAATGACAATGGAGTTCATAAGAACTATGAGAAATAAAATAATTACCGCGGCTGTGCTTGTTGCTTTTTTATCCATAATTTTAGAGCTTAATTTATTAATAAATTTATTTGAATCATTTAAAGAAAAATATTGCTTACCTTCTTTTATACCTGAAAAATTAAGATTAATTCCCTTTTTCCTAGACTCTTCTTTAATGGCAAAAAAAACAGGAAGGAGGAGCGCCGTTGCAAGAATCATCCAAAAAATAAGCGCCGGTTTGAATATTAATAATAATATAAATATCCAAATTATTGTTTTTGTTATTTGATCTTTATTTTGCATTTTTATTCTTTAATTTTTCAAAGTTTTATTTTTTTATAATTTAATATTATATGGTTCAATTATACACCAATTATTAATACAGGGGTAGTATTTTAGCATGTTTGTAAATCTAAATCTATTCCAAAACAACACAAATTTGAATATCACAAACATTCGTTCCTGTTCCATTTCCCATAGAAATTAGCCCGTTTACTTTTTTAAGAAAATAATAGCTTCTATGATCTTCCAGATATGCATTAATATTTATTTTTTTATTTTGAATAATTTTAAAAGTTTTACGATCAACAATTCCTCCAGCGACTCCATCCAAAAAATCCGTGCCATCACTGGTACAGGAAATAAAAGTCCAATTTTTATTAAAGTTTCTCATTGCTTTTAAAAACGCTAAAGCGAATTCCTGATTTCTTCCGCCTTTGGCGTTTTTATTTTTTATAGTCACTGTAGTTTCTCCACTAAAGATAAAAATTTTCTTTTGCTTTTTTTTCAGATTTTGTTTTTTAATTAAATTCATAATTTTCCCAGCATATTTTTCTGCCTGATCTTTTGTCTCGCCAATTACTTTTTTATTTAAAATAACAGGGTTATATTCTAAATCTTTACATTTTTTTTCCGCCGAATCTGTCATATTATTTATATCTGAAATAATTATATTTTTTACTTTTGGAAAAACTTTTTGAATAGCGCTTGTCCGTCGTAATCCTTTTATTACCATTATAGGTATTTTATTTTCAAGCTTATATTTTTTTATTATTGAATAAGCTGGCTTAGCATGTCTGATATTTACAGTTGGACCAGAAGCGATTGTTTTTAAGTCGTTTCCAATAACATCTGAGATAATCAAAGAATAAATTTTAGCTGGATAAAAATGCCTTGCTAATCCGCCGCCTTTTATACGCGATAATTTTTGACGCACAATATTTATCTCATTAATATTCGCTCCTGAATATAAAAGAGCTTCGGTTGTTTTTTGCATATCTTGCAAAGTAATTCCATTAATTGGATGTTCCATTAGCGCGGAGCCTCCTCCAGAAATTAGGCAAAAAATTACATCCTTTTCCCCTATTTTAAACTTTTCTTTAAGCTCTAAGATTTTTCTTGTTCCTTTTATGCTAAATTCATTCGGCAAAGGATGACCCGCTGGCACAGTTTTTATTTTCTTAGTTTTCGGCTTATAACCCTTGTAATTTACATTGCCAGCAGCAATATTTATTACTCCGACAATTTTTTCAAAATTTTCCGCCATTATACCAGAAGCTTTTCCGGCGCCAATAACAAAAATTCTATTTTTTTTCAAATCAGCAGCTTTTTTACCGTTGACCAATATGCCGTTTCCACTTTTTTTTAAAGAATTTTTTAAAACATAATTCGGAGTTGAATGTAAAACAGCATAGTTAATAATTTTTAATAAATCTTTTTTCTGCTTAGTATTAGCAATTGATTTATAATTTTTTATAAGCATATTAGTTATTTTAATATTTTAACAATTAAAACATAGTTATCGGAAATTATTTATACTTCTCAATAAAATAATCTCTGTCATTCCAAAATATACTTGCCTGATTTATAATTTTCTTTTCACAAATTTCAGACGAATGGTCTAATGTTTTTATAAAAAAACTTATAAAACGTCCAAAATATAGAGACCTTAAAGCTTCTATTAAGATAGAATCACTGTCAGCTTTATCATAAGCATAAATAGCGTCATAAACTATTTTATGCCAAAGATAATCATTTATTACAATATTACCGCTATCATACATATCTTTAATTTCAATAAAAATATCTTTGCTTAAAAAATCCTTCAAGACATTCTCATTGCTTTTAAAATCAAAAATTGAAGTTTTCTTCATTCCTTTATAATCAATGCTTAAAGTTTGCGGCTGATCAAATTCTTTCTTACCAAAAAATGGTATTTTAGTTTGTTTATCAACATTCATCCACTTCTCTTTATTATCACAAATATTTTGAAATAACGTAGTTACGACCTGAGAAAACATCTGTCCTAATTTTGGCGCGCTTGGCTTGTGAATTTTAGCGCCAAGCCCGACTTGGGCTATTTTAAATCCTCCTAAAATAGCATTCATAGTCATAAAAATATCAATACCGTATTGTTTTGTTGTTTTGTGCCACTTGCGTTTCAGCCAATACTTAGCAAGCCGAGGAGAAAAAGAAAAATCTCCTCCGATTGGCTGTCTTATATCATAGCCCAATAATCCATAAATTAGCGGATAACAAATATTATTAGTGATTGATCCATCATACTCTGATCTTGAATAAAGAGGAGTGGAATAATCATATCCGGATAAAATAGGCTTAAGAAGCCACTTTACCCAATCTCCCGTAATATTTTTTATGTCTGCGTCAATCACGGCGACAGCAGTGGCGTCTAATTTCAAAATCTGATTAAATAAATTACAGAAATTATTGCCCTTTCCAACAACACCAAGAGGCGTAGAAATATAAATTTTAGGAGTTTTTGTTTTAACATTTAAAAACACTTCCCTCGTTCCATCGGGCGAATTATTATCAACATTAATAATAACCGCTTTATATTTATTAAAATTTTTAACTAAACCGCGGTCAATCTGCTTCACAACATTAGCAATATTGTCGGCTTCGTTATAAGACGGAATACCGACAATTAAATCCGCTTGCTTAATCTGATTTGGATTAATTATTTTATTTTTAATATTTTGCATAATTTAAATTATTGATTAGTTTTATGAAAAAAAAGCACAAAATATATTTATACCAATAAAATAACATATAACGCTAAAAACATATCGGCGCAAACTATGTTGAAAAAGAAATTATTTAATTTTTCAATTCCAATATTTTTTTAATATCTTGAATAATAGTGTCTTGTAAATTATGTGAATATTTTCCGCCTTCTCCAATCTTCTCTCTGGCTGGAATTGTAATCCATATATTTTTTAAAATAATATCTTTACCATCAAGATTTAATTCATCTTTTAAACGTGAACATCCTTTTAAAAATTCATTTTTTGTTTTATCGTTTATTTCTGGCTTATTAATTTCCTGGACTGTTAGCGTTTTTTCTTTTTGATATCTTGAACCTTGCTTGACCTGAATAGACAAAATGATCTTATTGTCATTTGAAACCCCAATAATATCTATTTTATAATCAATGTCTATTTCTGGATTGGTCATGCTAAACTGAAAATCAGAAAGTTTTCCTAAAATTTTATTTGCGATTATCTCATTTAGTATGCCATGTTTTAAAGTCTCAAAAGAGGTTTTGCTTTCTTTTTCTTTTTCTCTGCTTCGTCCATAGTAAACCATATATTCATTCTCCTTTTTACTCCAAAAACTTTCTACTTCTTTCTCGTTTTTTCCTAAAAGATAGATTACTAATTTTTTCATCAATTTGCATCTTGTTATTTCATTATCTCTTGTCCAGCTTTTCCGATTAAACATATTATTTTTTTGTAATTTAGCCAGTTTTTTAAAGTCTTTATTGACAAATTTTTCTTCAAAATCAAAAAAATAATCTTCAAACAATGCTTCAGGCTGTTTCTGGTTATTTTCTACTTTCTCGCCTTCAACGAGAGATATGGTTTTATTATTTAAATATTCTGGGTTTTTCATTTGCATAATCTTAGTTTTGATTTTATTAAATTAAAAAATATTAAAGCCAGCATCAACGCTAGATTCTAAACTAAATTCAGAATGACAATATTATTATATTCTTTCAGAAAATTTTATTCACATTTTTCCGCCCTATTCTTAATCCTCGCAAACTCTTTATCAATATGATCTTGAATTTCCTGAACTAATTCTTTATTTTCAGGCTTTAAAAGGTGCTTAAATCTTTTTTGAGACTTAAACCATTCAAGCGCCGACTTTCTTTTTTTCGGTTCATAATTTAATGTGAACTTTCCATAATCAACTTCGTAGAGAGGCCAAAAATTTGTTTGTACTGCCAAATCACAGATTCTAACAGTTTGCGACGGATCAAATCCCCAGCTTCTTTGGCATGGACTAATTAAATTTATAAATGACGGACCTTCAACTTCAAAAGCTCTTTTTGCTTTTTTTGTAAGATCAGCAAAATTTGATATAGAAGACTGCGCAACATAGTTTATATGATGACCTTCAATAATTGAGGTTAAATCTTTTCTATACTCGGATTTTCCTTGTTTTACTTTTCCAGCAGGAGAGGTTGTAGTGTGAGATCCTCGAGGAGTAGCTCCGGATCTTTGGTTTCCTGTGTTCATATAAGCCTCGTTGTCATAGCAAATATAAAGAAATTGATGCCCTCTTTCAAGAGCGCCAGACAAGCTTTGAAGTCCGATGTCATAAGTTCCTCCGTCTCCGCCCAAAACCAAGAATTTTATATTTCTTGGAAGCTTTTTTGCCCAATTGGGCCTGTCTTGCGGCTTTTTTCGAAGTAGAACTTTATATGCTTCAATAATTCCACTCGCAGTCGCGGAAGCATTTTCAAACGCGTTGTGGATCCAAGGCGTTTTCCATGCCGTGTATGGATAGATCGTCGTGGCAACTTCAAGACAACTTGTGGCATTAATAATAACAACTGGCTCGTCAATTGCGGCTAAAATGAATTTTGCGTTAATCGGTTCAGCGCACCCCGCGCAAAGACGATGTCCAGAAGTTAGACGCTCTTTCTTTTGAGATAATTCTATTAAATTCATATTTGATCTTTATGTTTACTTATATATTTTATTATATCAGATTATATTGAAAAATGAAAATTAAATAATTGTTTTTTACAACAGAGGAAATATATCGGATCCAATTTATTTTATCTTGTTAAAATTACATAAAAACATTTTTTATTAATGTTTGTCAAAATGACAAATCCTCATTTATTATTTCACTGTTTACTATATTTTACCTCCAAATCATATTTATGTCATATATTTTAATTTTTTAATTTTAAGATAAATTTTTTAAATAAAAAAATCCGCGTGAGAAACGTTATTATCAATTTGAAAGAAAAAATCTGTTTCAAAAAAACATGAGTATTGACAATGTATATTTACAATAAAAATTCCCTTTAACACCAATTAAGATATTTCGGGGACTTTTGTTGTTTTATTATTACATTAGTTGTTCCATATTTCTATCATTTTTTTGACCGATCTTCTTCTTTCTTTCATAAAATCCGCGCCAAATCTTTGTTTATATGTTAACTCCGCATAATTTTTACAACCTTGAATCTCTTCCTTGTCTCCAAATGCTTGTTTTTGTCTGTCTTCAAACATTTCTTTCAAATCTTCTTCATTAAGACGCTCATATTTATTTTTAGAGAAAATAAACTTTTCATCAAATCTTGACGTTAATTCTCTATTTTTTTGCTGTTCAGTGGGATAGCCGAGACAGAGCAGGCAAATTGGAAATACGTATTGCGGCAAATTGAACAGCTTTCTATGAATTTCGCATTTTTCCAAGATATCACCAATAAAACAAGATCCGATCCCAAAAGATTCCGCGGCGATAGCAGCAGTTTGAGCCGCAATAATCGCATCACAAAGAGCTATAACCAAATCACCTTCTTTCGGCTTTTCCATTGGAATTTCTTCTTTCTCGCAAAATTGTTCAACATTGAACATCATAAAATAATCATACCAGCGTTGATAATCTGCCGAAACAAGCAATACCAGAGGAGCCTTGGCTATAAACGGCTGATTATCGCAACTTTTTGCGAGTATTTCTTTCACTTCCTGATCTTTCACTTCAATGACAGAATAAAGTATTCCGTTCCCAGCCGTGGGTCCGCGAAGCATTGATTGGAAAATTTTCTCTTTTATATGTTCGGGGATGTCTGTTTTTTCATATACCCGGACAGACCTGTGATTAAAAAACAGATCTAAAGTTTGGTTCATTTGACTTGCCTCCTTTAGCAATCATTCTATTATCATTATGTTTGTGCATTTGATCAAAGTATAGCAAGAAATAATAATATTTGTCAACAAGACGAGCTAAAAATAATTGCTCTATAAACTATTGATATGCATATTGCACATTCACAATATTTTTTATTATAATCATAATATCCTCTTGGCATTTTCATTTTTTCATAGTAAGATAAAATATGTTAAAATGATATTCAAAATTCCATATTCTAAATTCTAAAATATGTCCCAACAAAACACTCGAAATTTTTGCATAATCGCGCATATTGACCACGGAAAATCAACGCTGGCTGATCGATTTTTAGAAATAACAAAAACAGTAGAAGATAGAAAAATGAAAGCTCAGGTTCTTGACAAAATGGACTTAGAAAGAGAAAGCGGAATTACAATCAAGCTTCAGCCGGCAAAAATGGAATACGAGCTAGAAGGAAATAAATATATCCTTAATCTCATTGACACGCCTGGCCATGTTGATTTCGCTTATGAAGTTTCTCGATCTCTCGCGGCAGTAGAAGGCGCTGTTTTACTGGTTGACGCGACACAGGGAATTCAAGCTCAAACACTTGCTAATTTATATTTAGCAATGGAACAAAACCTTGAAATAATTCCGGTAATAAATAAGATTGATATGCCGAATGCTATGATAAGCAAAGTTTCAAAAGAAATTAGCGATTTAATTGGAATTACCGACAAGGAAATAATAAAAATTTCAGCAAAAACCGGTAAAAATATTGAGGAAGTTCTAAAAGAAATTGTCAAAAAAATCCCAGCTCCAAACGGCGAATTAAAACAACCTTTAAGGGCTTTGATCTTTGATTCATATTTTGATTCATATAAAGGAGTTGTCGCTCAAGTAAGAATTATTGACGGAAAAATTTATAATGGCGATCAAATATATTTTTTAGGAACAAAATCAAAATCTGAAATAATAGAACTCGGCGTACTAAAACCACAACTTGTAAAAACCGGGTTTCTTCAAGCGGGCGATGTCGGATATATCGCAACAGGACTAAAAGAAGCCGGGAGATGCAGGGTCGGCGACACTATTACGATATATAATTCATCTTTCAAAGACGAAAATGAAATTGGAAAATTAGTGAAATCTCTTCCTGGATACAAAGAAGTAAAGCCGGCCGTATTTGCAAGCATTTATCCAGTTGAAGGCGATGAATATCCAAAACTTCGAGATGCTCTTGAAAAATTAAAGCTTAATGACGCGTCTCTTTCATATGAGCCCGAAAGCTCTTCTGCTCTCGGACGCGGTTTTATTTGCGGCTTTCTTGGCATGCTTCATTTGGAAATCATAAGCGAAAGGCTTTCCAGAGAATATGATATGAATCTCATAATCACAACTCCGTCTGTTTCATATATTGTCAAAAAGAGAAACGGGAAAGAGATTAAAATTTTTTCTCCCGCCGAAATGCCGGATCCGTCGCACATTGAACATATAAAAGAACCATGGGCAAAACTTGAAATCATTTTGCCAAAAGACAGAATTGGTTCAGTTATGAAACTTGCGGAAAGTTCGCGAGCAATTTACAAAAGCACAAATTATCTTTCAGAAGACAGAGTAATTTTAAATTACGAAGTTCCTTTAATCAATATAATTGTTGATTTCTATGACAACCTAAAAAGCATTTCAAGCGGATTTGCTTCTATAAACTATGAACTGCTAGAATTTAGATCCGGTGATTTAATTAAATTAGACATTTTAGTCGCCAGTGAAAAAGTTGAGGCTTTTTCAAAAATTGTTCCAAGAAGCCAAAGCCAGGAAGAAGGAAAGAGGGTTGTTGCAAGGCTTAAAGACTCAATTCCGCGTCAAAATTTCGCGATTGCTCTTCAGGCCGCAATTTCCGGAAAAATAATCGCGCGGGAAACTATCCGTCCATTTAGAAAAGATGTTACCGCTAAATTATATGGCGGAGATGTCAGCCGAAAAAGAAAACTTCTTGAAAAACAAAAAAAAGGGAAAAAGAAAATGAAGTCTTTCGGAAAAGTAGAAATTCCTCAGGAAGCATTCTTATCTGTGCTAAAAAAATAAATCCATAAAGTTGCGTGAAATCAAATAAAATTATAGTATAAATTATATAAATTAATAAATAATAAAATGAGTAAGAAAAATAATTTTGAAGAGAAAACAAAAGAATATAAAATGAAATCGGACTTTTTGAGCCTGGGAATTATTTTTACTGTTTTTATAGGGTTTCTTGCGGGACTTTATTACTACGATCAGCAAAACGGCATACTTAAAACCATTACGGAACAATTAATGAATTTATTTTAAAAAATGCCTACCCGCAAAAGAAAATTTGGAGATCTTGGAGAAAAATTAGCCTGCAAATTTTTAAAAAGCAACAGATATTCAATATTGGAAATTAACTATCAAAAAAGAATCGGGGAAATAGATGTAATTGCTAAGTTCAACGGAATAATTCATTTTATTGAAATAAAAACAAGGACAAAATCAAGTTCCGATAAATACGGACTTCCGCAAGAAGCCGTAAGTTTTTATAAGAAAAAAAGGCTTATTAGAACAGCTATTTTTTATTTGGCAGAACATAGATATTCAGACAGAACCAACTGGCAAATTGATGTTATTGCGATCATCATTGACGATGACAGAAATAAAGCAAAAATAAACCACATAGAAAACGCTGTTAGCTATGATAGCTTGTAAACATTATTTTACCTTTAAGACTATTTAAAATATCTTTCTTGCGACAGAAAAAGACGTATGATGAGAAAAAAACAATAATTGTAAATTTTTTAAGCTTAATACTAAACCATAATTTTTTCTTGCCA
>DAOWDS010000052.1 GCA_030638895.1 Candidatus Moraniibacteriota bacterium
ATAATTTTTTCTTGCCATAAAATACATTTTTGATATAATAAAATTACATTTTAAAAAATAATTAATATCTAAACAATAAAAAAAATGGAGTTTAAAAAAGAAGTAGAACAAAAATTAAGAAAAAGCGAAAATGAAACATTAAAAAAGCGAAAAGAGGCTAATCTTTGTAAAAGTAAAAATTTTCCTTTGGGATTCGGGTTTGGGTTTTTCACAATGGGCATAATCACTGTTGCGTTAATATTCTTGATAATAATTCCATTTACAAAAAGCGACAAAGAAATTGACGAGATTTTTAATTTAGAAACAATCAAAACTGAAACTGAAAAATTTATCAACGAGATTCTTATTGGCGATAATGGCGATAAAATTACCATAAAAGAATCTTCGGAGGAAAGCGGGCTTTATAAAATTATCGTAACCACTTTAAACGGCCAAGATGTTGAAACTTACATAACAAAAGACGGAAAACTTTTTTTTGACAGAGTAATGAACGTTGAAGAGATAAAAAAAGAAAAACAGGAAACAAGCAGCGAAGTTCCTCAAAAGCAGGAAATGATTAAGAGCGATAAGCCAAAAGTTGAACTGTTCGTTATGAGCCATTGTCCTTTCGGAACCCAAATTGAAAAGGGAATTTTGCCCGTAATAGAAGCTTTAGACGATAAAATTGATTTTGAATTGAAGTTTTGCGACTACGCCATGCATGAAGAAATAGAATTAAACGAGCAATTGCAACAGCACTGCATTAAAACAGAAGAGCCTTCCAAGTTTATTAGCTATTTACAATGTTTTCTTGAAGATGGTGACTCTGATAGATGCATTAAACAAGCTAAAATTAGCGCTTCAAAAATAAACCTTTGTATTTCTGCCACTGATAAAAAATATAAAGTGAGCGCTAATTTTCAAGATAAAAGCACGTGGAAAGGAAATTATCCAACATTTAATATTTACAAAGAAAGTGTTGATCAATATAATATAGGAGGTTCACCAACATTGATTGTAAACGAAACAACAGTTGCATCAGGAAGAGATTCGGCCAGTTTGCTTGCTATAATTTGTTCTGGATTTAATAATCCGCCCGAAGAATGTTCTACTGAACTTTCTTCCGCTCAACCGTCTCCTGGATTCGGTTCTGGAACAAGCGATGATGACAGCTCGGCTTCTTGCAATTAAACAAAATTATTTAGTTATTTATATTATTAGCTCCACTTTTTTAAGTGGAGCTTTTTATTAAATTTAATATAGAAATAAGCGCAGGTAAATTACGCTTATCGCGTGCTATTGACAACATTTAAAATGTATGCTAAAATATTTTGTTATAGTAAAAATTACAGTTATTTAAAAACTAAATGATATATCAATTGATTCTTTGAGGAGAGAGTCATTAAAATCTATTTTAAAGTAATAGATTTAATGAATGATAAACCAACCAATTTTTTATATAAAAAAACGGCTAGGACAACCTCTTTTTATCAAAGAAAATATTCCTGTCCGTTTTTTGTTTAATTTAAAAAACATATAGATTGATGTAAAAGAGGAGAGAGTTGAGGTTGCGGATAAAATCATAAAAACCCGCCAAACCAACAACACCCAAACTCATTTACATCAATCTCTATGTTTTTGCATGGACGAGGTGTGCGGGAATTAAATTATTTTAATTTCCCGCACATTAAAAATAAAAAAATGTACTTTACAAACAGAAAAGAAAAATTATTTGAAATTAATATTAATTATTTTTTAAAAAGGGCAGCTGAATTCATCCTAATCATGTTTAAAAATAGCGTTTTTCGTTTATTCGCCAGAGCTCTCTCTATTAAGAGTCTCTGTCGAAATAGAGAAAAAACGAAGAATCTCTCTCCTTAATCGCTAGATTTAGACTTGCATCATTAAGGATATTCGGCCGCCTTTTTTAGAATATTTTAATTAAATTATTGTATTGTTTTTAAATTTCACTTCGCACTCTTGTAAAAATAAGAGCCGCTATCTTAAATATAGCAAGCGCGTAAATACTACTGTTAACAGTTTGCATATACTATTTGTTTACATATTAAAATGTCTATATAAATCCACATCCTCATTGACTAATAACAACACAAAAGCTATTATAGTTATAGTTCTATGATAGCTTTTTATTTTATTCTTAATAAATTTATAAATGACAGATATAATAAATTTTATAAATCAAAATCAAGAAATAGTTATAATTTTGACAATCACTGTTTTGTTTGTGTTTTTTATATGGAACATTTATCTTAGCTATAATTTGAGAAAGATTAAAAAAAGAACACGAAGTTTTTTTATGAGTGGCGAAGCTAAAGATTTGGAAGAAATTATATATAAACAGATAAAAAAAACAAATGAAATTAATATAAAAATCAAAAAACTGATTGAAAATAATGAGAAAATAAGGAAAAATATGGATAATTGCATTCAAAAAGTCGGAGTAATCAGATTTAATCCTTTTAGAGATGTCGGAGGAAACCAAAGTTTTGCCATTGCCCTTCTTGACAAATACCTTAACGGTGTTACTATACTTAGTCTTTATTCTAGAGATGACATGAAAGTTTATTCAAAGAAGATTACAAAAGGGAGGTCCGAATATAAGCTAAGTGATGAAGAAAAAGAAGCGATAAGAATAGCGGATGGTGAATAAGGATTTCAGATAAATTGACCTAATTAATTCAACTAAGTGATTAACAATATAGCAATTTAATAATAATATAAAATAAATTGATGACAAATTCAGAAGAAAACAAAAAGGAGAAGAAAGCTGTGATTGAGATTTCTGAGAATATAATCGTGAAAGATTTGGCGGAAAAGATGAATATCAAAGCAACAGATCTTATTTCCGAGCTTATCAAAAATAAAATTTTTGCAAACATAAACGAGGCTCTTGATTTTGAAACTGCTGAAATTGTTGCAGATTTTTTTGGATTTGAGCTAAAAAAATCAGAATCAGTTGTTGAAAAAAAAAGACAACAGCTAAAAAAGAATACCGGACCTGGGGCAAAAAAAAGGCCTCCCGTTGTTGTTATAATGGGACATGTTGATCACGGAAAAACAACTCTGCTTGATAAAATTTTAGAAACCAACGTTGCGGAAGGAGAATCTGGAGGAATTACCCAAAATGTAAGCGCTTATCAGGTTAAAAAAAAAGGAGAAACTATAACCCTTATAGATACTCCAGGCCATGAAGCTTTTCATTCTATGAGAGAAAGAGGAGCATATATTACTGATTTAGCGGTTATTGTTATTGCAGCCGATGATGGCGTTAAACCTCAAACCGTAGAGGCTGTAAAATTTGCCAAAGAAGCAGGTGTTCCGGTGCTAGTGGCAATTAACAAAACAGATAAACCCGAAAAAAATGTTGATAAGATAAAAAAAGAGCTTGCTGAAATTGATCTTACTCCTGAAGACTGGGGAGGAAAAACGGTTTGTGTAAAAATTTCCGCAAAAACGGGAGACGGGATTGATGAATTATTGGATATGATAATATTGGCTTCAGATATGGAAGAGATAAAAGCTAATCCGAATTGTCCTGCCGAAGGATTTGTTATTGAATCACATATAGACCCTCAAATTGGTCCGGTAGCAATAGTATTAATTCAAAATGGAACACTTAAGGAAGGAGATTATGTTAGCGCTTGTTCTATCTGGGGCAGAATAAAAAGAATGGAAAATTTCAACGGAAAACGAATTTATAAAGCTACTCCGTCCATGCCTGTTACTATAATGGGATTGAATGAAGTTCCAAAAGTAGGCTCCTTTTTGATTTGCGAACCTAGCCGTTTAATTGCCGAGGAAAGAGCAAGAAAATTCAATAAAATTCAAGATGATAAAGAGGAAAATGGAGACAAAATAATCAGCACGGCCAAAATAAAAGAGCTTGTCAAATCGCGCAAAATGAAAAAGTTTAATATAATTTTAAAAGCGGATACAAAAGGATCCTTAGAAGCTATAATTCAAATTTTAGAATCAATAGAACTAAAGGATGTTGCCGTTCAAATACTCAGAATGGGAGTCGGAAATATAACTGAAACTGACATAAAAATGGCACATTCTTCTGGAGCAAAAATTGTTGGTTTTAATATTTCCATGAATTCTATCATAGAAAAATTCGCGGAAAAAGAAAATATAGAAGTTAAAATACACAAAGTTATTTACGAGCTGGTAAATGAAATTAAAGAAGATCTTACTTCCATTCTTGAGCCAGAAATTATAAGAAAAGATTTAGGAATTTTAAAAGTAATAGCAATTTTCAAGTCAGGGAAAAAAACCGCAAAAAAAATTGATATGATAATAGGCGCAAGAGTTGAAAGTGGAAAAATAGAAAAAGGATCTTTTCTTGAAATAATAAGAGATGGGGAAAAAATAGACAGAGGGATAGTTAAGGAGCTCCAGGCAAACAAAAAAATGGCTGATGAAGTAAAAAAGGGGAACGACGCCGGAATAACATTTGAAGGAAATGCTATCATAAAAGATGGAGATGTAATGAATGCGTATAAAGAAGAAAAAGTAAAGAGAAAAATATAAAAATAAATTGTTAAATTGCTGTATTACTGTATTGTTATGCTAGCTTGCTAAAATAATTTGCATTATTTCTTATTTTTGCGGAAACTAGCGTGTATGTTGTTGAACATAAATCTAATTTGTTCCAATAAATAATATTTTTCGTTTAAATTTAGAAGTATAAAGTAGAACTATAATGACAATTTAACAATACAACAATTTAACAATTTAATTTATATGACTCAAAGAATATTAAAAGTTAATAAACTTATCAAACGGGAAATAGGAAAAATAATTTTGTTAGAAATAAATTTTCCAATAGATATTATGGTAACTGTTATGAAAGTGGAAGTTTCTAAAGATATCCGCTATGCGGATGTTTTTATAAGCGTTTTACCATTTAAAAAAGGCGAAGAGGCAAAAAAGATTTTGAAAGAAGACGTATATTTTATACAAAAAATTCTTAACAAAAAGCTTTATATGAAGCCTTTGCCAAGAATAAGATTTGTAATTGATGGTACGGGGGAATATGTTGGGAAAATAGATAAGTTAATTAAATCAAGCAGATAGCAGATTTTGAATTGCAAAAAAATAAATTGTCAAATTGCTAAATTGTTACTGTAGTTTATTATTGCGCTATGCATAACAATTTAACAATTTATCAATATAACAATGTAATTATATGCAACAAGCAGCAAATTTAATAAAATCACGAGAAAATATCTTAATCATGACGCACAAAAATCCCGATGGGGACGCAATTGGGTCTGTTTTAGGATTGGCTCACGGCCTTGAGTCTTTAGGAAAAAAAGTAGAATGCTTTTCAAAAGATACTATTCCAAAAATCTTTGATTTTTTACCGAATGTCTCAAAAATTAAAAATCAAACCATTTATGAAAAATATGAACTAGTTATTTTATTGGATTGCGCTTTTTTTGACAGAACTGGCATTGAGAATATAAAAGAGATTACTTCTTCCTTTAGTGACATATTAATTATTGATCATCACCCGAAAGATAAAACAGGATGCGATTATTATAAAAAATGTATTTTTATTATAGATCCTAAAGCGTCTTCAACAGCAGTTTTAATATATGAACTTTTAAAAAAAACAGGTATAAAAATTACAAAAGATATCGCAAATTGCCTTTTGACTGGAATTTTTACCGACACTGGCGGTTTTCAGCATGACAATACAGATTCCAAATCTTTAAAAGCGGCGGCGGAATTTATGAAAAAGGGGTCTAGAGTAGATAAAATTACAAAAAATATATTTAGCAATAAAAGTATGGCTGCCATAAAACTTTGGGGAATAGCTTTGAGCAGAATCAAGACAGATCCAGAAACTGGAATGGCGGTATCTTATGTAAGTAAAAAAGACATAGAAGATTTTGGAGCAAAAGAAGAAGATTTGTCTGGTCTAGTAAATGTTATAAATACAATTAGTGACGCAAAATTTTCATTACTCTTAACAGAAAGCGGAAATAACAAAATAAAGGGCAGCTTAAGAAGCGAGAATTACAAAGGGATTGATGTTTCAAAAATTGCAAGAAGTTTGGGCGGAGGAGGCCATAAATTAGCTTCCGGATTTGAATTTGACGGAGATTTACAAAATAATATTGCGAAAATAAGTGAAATAATTTTAAAATCAAATCAAGACATAAATTATGGATTGTGATAGAGATTGGGTTATGCTGTTGTAAAATACAGACACAGTTTTTATATAATTAAATATTAACAATAAAAAAATGGATGGTATTTTAAAAGATCTTTTAGACGCAGCAACTAGTCTAGCCGTTATATTCGGAGTAGTGTTTGCTTACCTGCAAATAAAAAAAGTATCTAAATCAATTGACATAAACGGGAAATCAAATTTTATAAAAGTTCTCGGGAATTTTACGAAAGAATATGATACTTTAATGGCTGAAATGATAGATTGTAAAACACAAAAAAAGATTGACGTCTGGTATTTTCGGCTCTGGAATTTATATACAAACGAATTCGTGTTTTTTTATCAGGGAATTCTTGATCCGTTAATTTTTGAATTCTGGGCTTTTAAATTGTGCTTGTATTATGATAAAAAGCCGACAAAGATTCCTGTGGAAAAAATAGACACCTATGGAAAAAGCCATTTAATATATATGAAAAATAGGCACAAAAGCTATCCTAAAACCGATTCTTTTTTTCATGAGCTTATAAAAATTGCCAATAAAAAAAATAATGAAGTAAGAATGGAAGACAGCGTTCATCAACTCGTTGAAAGATACAGGCAATTTAAATAAAACGGGAAAAACCTATTCTGTAAACTTGTTAAAAAATATAGTAAAATAAATTGTCGAGGATGAATTTTGGCTCCCATATTTCAATTGCCGGAAGCATTGAAAAGGCTCCCGAAAGAGCTCACAAAAGCGGATGTGAGTGTTTTCAAATATTTTCAAAATCACCGCGCGGAGGCAAGTCTATAAAAATCACGGAAAAAATCGCGTATAGCTTTAGAAAAGAAGCTAAAAAATATAATCTGAAAAATTATTATATTCATACGCCATATTATATAAATCTTGCTTCTGTGAACAGCAGGATTTATTACGGTTCTATTTCTGCCATAAAAAAGAGCTTGAAAAAGCGGATTTAATCGGCACGAAAGCGGTTGTGACGCATCTTGGCTCTGCTAAAGACTTGGGAGAAAAAGAAGCTAAAGAAAAGTTAGTTACTGGTTTGAAAAAAATATTTTTACAAAACGATATTGAAAAAAAATTCAACGTTAAGCTTCTTTTGGAAATCACTGCTGGATCAGGAGAAATTATGGGAGATAATTTTGAGGAAATCGCGTGCTTTATTAAAAAAACAGAAATGGGAATTTCTAAAAATAAAATAGGCGTATGTTTTGATACCGCTCACGCTTTCGCTTCAGGTTATGATTTAAGAAACAAAAAATCAGTCAAAAAAACTTTTGACGATTTTGATAAAATAATAGGGATTGAGAGATTGAAGCTCGTTCATTGCAATGATTCTATGTCCGATTTTAATTCGCATATTGATAGGCACGAAAACATTGGGTATGGTAAAATAGGATTAAAAGGATTTGAAGCTATTGTTAATGAACCGCGGCTTAAAAATTTGGATTTTATTTTAGAAACACCGAATAATAAAGTTGGGGAGAATTTGAGAGTTTTGAAAAAAATAAGAAAGAATATATAATAACCATATAAACTAATTAATAATTAACAAAAAACTATGAGCAAAAAAGCGAGTCACTTCTGTATTGGTGTAGCTGATATGGAAAAAGCAGTCTCTTTTTACAGAGATATAATAGGGTTAAAGGTTTTATATAAAACAAGCGAATGGTCAGAATTGGAATTAAGTAAAGATATGAGCTTGGCATTACGCGTAAGAAAAAAAGAGGAAGCTATAAATTACTCGTCAATTGGTTTCTCGGTTGATGATTGTGAAAAAGAAACAAAGGAAATAGAAGGCAAAGGAGTTGAGATGGTAATCAGATGTCATCAAAGAAAAGCGAACACCGCAGACGATAGTCAGGTTATTTTAAGCCAGTTTAAAGATATGGATGGTAATATTATCTGGCTATCTCAACAAATATAATTTAGTTATCCGCTAAAACGAAGGCGGCATTCGCGAATGTCGCCTTCAAGGATATTTCATAATAGAAATAGAGTATTTGTAAATAGCAATTTTAAAAACATGGAAAAAATTAATATGCCAAGTGATAATTCTATTCAAGAAGAAAATGTAAATAGCAAGCCAGAAATAATTTCTGATATTAACAATGACGAAGAAAAAAATGCACAATCTAAAAACAACTATGATCAACCGGCTTCTAAAGAAGAAATATCCAGACTCGGGGAAGAAATTGAAAAAAAAGTTGAAAATAAAGCAAATGAACTGAATATTTCAAAAGAAAAGTTAATTGAACTTGCGAATCTTGATTTGGAAAGCCTTGATGCAGAAAATCTAAAAGGTTTAAATCGCGGCGGAATTGAATTTATCAGAGATAGTATTGATGAAGCAATAAATGAATTTTGGAGAAATAAGAAAACTGGTAAATTAGTTACGGCAGCTCCTTCAAGCATTGACAATCTTTTGAAATTTATAAGGGAACATAAAAAACTTGTGAGTTTAAGCGAACTTGCGATTTATGCTGCTTCTTTTGGCCCGGCAGTTTTGAAAGATTTAGCAGGAGCAAATGTAGAAGTTGATATTTATGGTGAGAAAATTTCTTTGAAAGATCTGGCAGACAACCCAGAGTTGATTCAGACAATAGACAGAGCGCATAATTATGCTAG
The DNA here is from genome assembly GCA_030638895.1 of Candidatus Moraniibacteriota bacterium. Taxonomy (GTDB): domain Bacteria; phylum Patescibacteriota; class Minisyncoccia; order JAHIHE01; family JAGLIN01; genus DAOWDS01. The sequence continues at coordinate 8,808 of DAOWDS010000052.1, forward strand.
CCCTATTGACATTCTTGCCACATATTCTCCTCTGGAAAGTTTTAAACATGATATTACGACTTTTGCTTTTGCGCATCAGGATAAAGTTATAGATGAAAACAATATAGAGAGATTAATTTACTTTGATTCTATTGGGGGAGATACTGAAAATCTTAAAAAAATGGAGAGTAGTTTAGAAAACATAGGTATATCGTTTAAATATGAAGAAAAATGTACATTGGATGATTTTTTTAAAAATAAAGATAAGATAATAGATATTTTTTCTAGAGATTTAGAAATACCAAAAGAAAAAATAGAAAAATATATAGAAAGTTTAATTATGCCTGACATATCTAATATCTCTGTAGTGGAATTTGAAGATTTTAAAATAAACAAAAATTCAGAAATACCAGAAGATGTCACAAAGTTGCAACAGATTAAAGAAGAAGTTTATGAAAAAAATAATGTTTATTCTGAAGATTGGATTGGAAGAAATCCAGAGAATTGGCTTAAAGCCGAAAAAGAATTGGAAAAATGGGGCAAAGAAAATGGATATGAAGATTTTGATAAAGAACTTTACAAAGAAATAAAAGAAAATAAAGAAAATAATAAGAATTTAAACAAACTTGAAATACTTAAATTTCAAGAAGATTTTAAATATGAAAATTCTGATAATTTTAAAAAAATTGTTATAGATATTTTTGAAAAAGAAGGATATGATGTTTTAACATTAAAAGAAATTGCAAAGGACAATCCAGAAGAAGTTATAAAAATAATTTCGGAAGTTATGGGTAAAAACATTAAGTATAATTATATTGAGGCTTACCTTGACTATATTAGCGAAGATTTAAGAGATATGTATCAGGAAAATAAGCATAATAAGGGAATACCGTACATAACACTTGAAAGCGGAAAAGGAGTATGCCATGATTATGGAATGACTTTTGTTGCGGTAAAAAATGTATTAGAAGAGGAGGGAGTACCAAATCTTGAAAAATTTGTATCACTAAGCACTACTTCTGAAAAACACAATCACTTATGGAATGCCGTTATCACAGTTGATCCTAATAACCAAGATAAAATTATTGTATCTTATATTGATACAACATGGGATGATTCATTGGGTGGAAAATTAAATGCTGTTGACGAAGATCATTACTATTCAAACATAAAAGAGAAAATTAATGAAGTACATCAAAAAGCTTTAGATAAAATAAAGAATTATAATATCCTCGCCTTTCAAGAAAAACTTAAAGAAATTTTGACGCAATATGATTCTAAGTCACATAAAAGAGATCGACAAATTGAAGGCAATGAAAAGTTGCGCGATACAGATAAAAATATAGAGCTTACAAGAGAGAGAAAAATGGAAAAAGGAAAAAGGAACCTGAA
>DAOWDS010000050.1 GCA_030638895.1 Candidatus Moraniibacteriota bacterium
ACAATTTTTTTAATTTAAATCCATAAGTTTTTCCAAAAAAGCAATCTTGTTTTAAAAGTTATTTTCAAGATGTTTTTTTATGCTTTCTGATTGCCTTAAAATGACAACTCTTTTATTCTCTATAAATTACAACTTATTGAAATTTTCTATTTTTTATTTTAGCTTTTAAAGCACCTATTTCAGCTGTATCTTTGAGTATTACTCTCATATTACCTAATATCTCCAATTCCTCCCTTAATTCTTCTGTTTCAGGAATTATCAATTTTTCCATTGCATTAGATTGAATTTTTTTATTCAATAATTTCATATATTCTTTTAAATCTTTTTCTAATTTTTCTATCATCTTTTTTGCTTTTTCAATTTCATTTTTTATATTTTGACCTTCTTTAGTATAACCACCAGTCTTTTTGTCTAAATTACTTAAATAACCTTTCAGTTTTTCTAGTATTACTATTTTTTCTTCATTCGTTAATTCTCCCCTTTCAATTTTTTTAATTACTGGTTCTTTCTGTCTTTGTTCGATATTCTCCAAAGCTATCTTGTTTTTTTCATCTGTTCGTTCATACTCATTTAACAATTTTTCTTGTTCGGGAGTTATTTTTTCATTTAGTCCAAAACGATCCGCCATCATCTTCTGAAAATATTCTAATTCCCCACTTTTTTTCATTGCTTCTAATTTATCCTGAACTTCACGAACCATTTCTGGTCCTTTTATTATATCAACTTCAACACCAAATATTTTATTAGGATCTTTTTTTGTCTTTTCTTCAGCCTTATCATCTGTTTCTCTGCTTTTTGAAAGTTCACAAGTATCTTCTATTATTTCAAGCGGTTCATCTAATACATTATTTATCTGATTTTTCTTTTTTTCCACTTGTTTTGGATCATCTGAAATTTTTTCTCCTAAAAGCTCAGCTAAATCTTCTTTCGCTTTTTTTGAATCATCAGATTCTTGATAATTTATTTCTTTATTCATATATTTTTTGTTAAAAATTATTTTATCTTAATTAAATCATCGTCAATTTATCATTTTAGTATATTTTATCCCTCTCTTCTTTGATGTAATAAATCCATTCTTCAAAAACTTCCACAAAGGTTTTAAATGGGGCTTCGATTATAAAATCAAAAATAAAAATAAACACATTTATGTTTGAAAGTTTTGTTGAAAGCCATTGCCCCATTCTAAGAATTGGAATTGAAAAAAGGTCTGTCGCGAATGTTACAATCCCCTCTTTTCTTTTAACAACTACAAGTTCTCTCGCATTTTGACGTATTCTTATTCCAAAATAGCTCACAACGCTTAAAAAAAACAAAAACAGTCCAATGCTCATTATATTAAAATATAATTTATTAAGAATAAAAATTATGATTCCAAAAGAAGCAAAAAATATTAAAAGATAGAAAAACTTAAATATCTTATAGAAAAAAGAGCTTCTTGGCAAAGCTCCTTTCATTATAAATGGAGCGCTTGCGTATTTATTGTATACCATTTCTTTAATTCCTCGCACTATCAGTTCTGTATTTTTTTTGCTTGGGACTTTAATAGTTACAACAACCAAAAACATCAGAAGGGGAGGAAATATAATATTTATTCCAAGAGAGAGATAATTTATATGATTAAGAATATATTTATCAAACGGAAGTTCTATAATAAGAGCAAGAATCATTTTGGTTATAAAAATATATATTATACTTCTTATAGCGGCTCTCTTTAATTTTGTTTTTGCTTCTTTATATTTTTTAACACAAGACTCCTTTATCGCATCTTCAATATGAAGATGATGTGAAAATATTTTGTCTACGTTGTTTATGTTTTTCTTTACCGTATCTTCAAGAATAGTAAAATAAGCAAGATTCTTTTTAACAAATTTTGAAAAATTTTCTCCGGTTGAACAATTAATTTGTTTTTCTATTTCATCAATAAACGCGCTTATATTCTTGGACGTCTTTATTATCAATTCCTCAGAAGGCGCAAAAAACCATTCAGGATGCTTTCTTCTAAATAATCTATATTCAATTAAAGATAAATCGGATTTCGTCAGATTTTTAAGAACTGCGATGTTTATTTGAATTTTTTTTTCATCTAAGCTCATTAATCTTTCTGGCACTTTTAATTTTTCATTAATTATTTTATTAGCAAATTCTATTATTGCATTTTCTTTTTTATAAGGAGCTATTTTTTCCTCTATCTCACAAGCAGCAATTCCGGTTATCCAATTAAATAAATATTCATTATTAGTTTTATTTACGTCTTCAATTTCTGGAATATTATTTATTAATAAAATATATTTTTCAATTATTTCTTTTATTTCTTCTATTCTTTTCTCTGGAATTTTATCGTTTGGCAAATATCTTGCTCTTATCAGTTCAAACATCAGAAACTTTGCGACATTAAGCTCATTTTTTTCAGTCATCAGTCTTCTTTTTAATATTCTTTCAATTGCGATTTTTCTAAGAAGATGTTCTTCTTGATAATCTACGGAATTTCTTAATTTTTCATATAAAAAGGCGATTTTGCTTGAAACTTGATGAACTTTTACCTTATCTTCATTGGTCTGATTATAGGTTTTTTCCAAATTTATAGCGTTTTTATACTCATCTATAAATTTTTCCGCTTTTTCTGAGATTTTTTTGGACATAAATTTAAATAGTGAATTAAAAATTAGGCATAATCAATTAAAATTTCACTTATTCTTTACTTGTTATATTAGCTTAAATCAAATAAAAAGTCAAAGAAAAAATTATCTTTGACATTTTAATACACTAGTATTTTAACATTATTCTACAATATTTTAGGTTTCATTTTACTTATGATTTCTTCTATTATTATGTCAATTTTAATATTTTTCTCCTGATTTTGAATAGTTTCAAGTTTTGCTCTGGTTTCTGGATGTTTGGCGATCAAGAAACTGCAACAATCATGGTATGGAAGAATAGAAATATCATATGTTCCTATTTTTTCAGCTATGCTTATAATTTCTTGCTTATTCATTCCAATAAGAGGAGAAAGTATTGGAAGTTTTGCATCGTTATATATAACAACAATATTATCAATAGTCTGAGAAGCAACTTGGCTTAAACTGTCTCCAGTTACAAATCCTTTGGCTTTTTCTTTTTTAGCAATCTCTTCCGCAAGCTTGAACATAATCCTTCTATAAACAATCATACGGTCTTTAGAAGGAATATTTGTGATAATTTCTTTTTGAAATTCTTCAAATGGTATAGTATAAAGCTTAGACTTTCCCTGAAATTTACACAACTGCTTTATTAATTTCTCAATTTTATCCTTACTGTCATTTTGTCCAAAGATAGTTTTATTTTTGAAATGCACAAAAATATTTTTAGCTCCTCTCTTATTCATCATAAAACTTGCCACTGGACTATCTATACCGCCAGAAATTAAACTTACTAATTTCCCTGCTGTACCAACTGGCAGTCCGCCAATGCCATTTGTTTTTGTAAAATAGATAAAACACTGCTTGTATCCTATATCTATGACTATCTCTATGTCTGGATTATGAACATCTACTTTTAATTTTGTATTTTTCAGCACATATTCCCCCACTCTAGCGTTTATTTCCGGCGATTTTAATACAAATTTTTTGTCAGCCCTACGAGCTTCAATTTTAAAAGTTTTTATTTTATTATTTCTGTCATCCTGAGCTTGTCGAAGAATTTTTTTATTTTCAGTTTTTAAATAACCACGCAAAATCTCAACTGTTTTTTCGTTTATCTTTTTTAAATCTTTTTCTTCAGAAACCGCAAAATAGAAATTTGAAATCCCGGGAATGTTTTTTAATATTTCTTTCATTTTCCATAAATCAGTGTCTTTATTTGTTTCTATAATAATTTTTCCGCCTTCTTTATAAATATTATTACATTTTATTTCGCTAATAAATTCCTTGATATTACTTATCAAGGCGCGCTCAAAAAGAGGCCTATTGCCCCCTTTTAAAGTGATTTCATCATAATGTATTATCGTGTGAGTATATTGCATAAAATGTTTTATAAATAATATTATCATAAATAATGCCATTCTGAAATACATTTAGAGTGACAGAAAAAAAATATTAATCAAAAATTTACATCCCTGAAATCTCTTTTAATTTCTTAATTTTTTCAATCAAAACTTTCAATGTATAATCAATTTCTTCTTTTGTTGTTTCTTTTCCAAGTGTGAATCTTATGCTGGCATGAGCAATTTCTGGCGGTATTCCCATCGCGCTAAGCACATGTGATGGCTCAAGAGAAGCTGACGAACAAGCAGAACCAGTTGAGACTGCAATTCCTTCCTGATCAAGCATCATTAAAAGACTCTCCCCTTCAATTCCTTTAAAGCTAAAATTTACATTGTGAGGAAGTCTAAATTCTTTTGAGCCGTTTAACTCTGAATCGGAAATGTTTTTTAATATTTCGTCAATCATATAATCGCGAAGCGTTCTGATTTCATCCATCTTTTTTCTATTTTCTAAAACCAGTGAAATTGCTTTTCCAATCCCTACAATCCCTGGAACATTATGAGTTCCAGCTCGAAGATTGTATTCCTGCCCCCCTCCTTGTTGAACTGAATTTATTTTTGATCCTTTCTTAATATAAAGAACGCCGACTCCTTTTGGACAATGTATTTTATGTCCAGAAAGTGAAAGAAAATCGACTCCCAAATTATCAACATTACAGTCAAGATAGTTTACCGCTTGTACAGCGTCAGTGTGAAAATATACTTTTGGCAGTTGATTTTTTTCTCTATCTTTGTTAATTTCTTTGATAACTTTTCCAATTTCAGCAATAGGCTGAATTGTGCCAACTTCATTATTTCCATACATAATTGACACCAAAACCGTATTTTTTCTTATTGCGTTTCTTATATCTTCTGGATTGACAATTCCTTCTTTATTTACTTTGACAAAAGACACATTTGCGATTTTATCCTTCACGGCAGTTCCACAAGAATTTAAAACACAACTATGTTCAATCACAGAAGTTATAATATTAGGATTTTCAGTTTGAGTCGCTTTAACAACTCCCTTAATAGTCAGATTATTGCTCTCAGTCGCGCCGCTTGTAAAAATAATTTCGCTTGCGTTGCAATGTAAAAAATCAGCAACTTGTTCTCGCGCTTTATCAATTGCCTCAATCGCCTCTTGTCCAAACTGATGAATACTTGAAGGATTGCCGTATTTTTCCAAAAAATATGGCAGTATTTCTTCCAAAACTTTTTTATCTACTGGCGTACTAGCCGCATAATCTAAATATACTTTTTTCATATGTGTTATTTTAAAAATAAAATTTTTATTATTATTAATAATTTAATAATAAACTTCCTTGGACTTGAACACACTTTTAAGTTTTAAATTAATATTTATTTAAACTTATTTAATTTTTATTTTTTTATAAGTTTATGTTTTCTTTTTTTCCAGTATTCTAATATGATTGACGGTATAAAATAAAGTATAGATGAAATAATCAATATTAAAATAAATAGAATTAATGATTTTAATAAAGTATTTATTGAAAAATTTACTAATTCATGTGGATAATATGAATAATAAATTATTATCGCAGACCCATATATTGCTACTAAAACTTTAAATACCTCTTTTCTTTCAATGCTCATAAATATACCTACACCTAATAAAGATAATATGTAAAACAGTATTGATAAATAATCAAAAGTACCAGTAAGTATATTATAACCAAAGTAAGCAATAAAAATTATATACAGGATTTTTACTATAATTTTGATCAAAATGTTTTTTTTCACGATGCTATAAATAACAAATAATATCTAAACGATATTTTTACCTCCAAGCTTTTTGCGGGAACGGATTTGCAATCCGTTTCTTATATTTTTAAATCTCAATATGATTTGAGTGCTTGGGAAATATTGGGAACTGTTTACAAAACAGTTCCCGCAGAAATAAGATATCAATGTAAGTTATGGGATATAGAGAATATAACAGTCAGAAGATTCTGAGATAAATTCAGAATGACAACTTTATAGCTCCCAAGCTCAACCCCGTTACAATCACTCCTGCAATTATAACACCCAGAGTAATTAACGGCAATGCTTTTTTAAATGGGATTCCGAAAACAAACGCGGCAATAGCGCCGCTCCAACCGCCAGTAACAGGAAGCGGAATGGCAACAAAAGTTATAAGCGCAAATGCTCCCCATTTTTCAAATTTTCCATTATGGTTTTTTCTAGTATGGTCAAAAATATATGAAAAAAACTTATTGAAAAAATTTGACCTAAACATCAAATATTTTGAAATTGGATCAATATATTTTAAAATAAAAATAACTGGAACCATATTGCCAATAATTGATATAAAATATGCTTTTATCGGATCTAAGTTATAAAGTCCGATTGCAACTGGAATTGATCCGCGAAGCTCCGAAACTAGAAGCATTGAAATTATAAATATTGCCAATTCCGGTGAAAAATAATCAAAAAACAATTTAAATTCCATTATTTTATTATATTATTTTCTTAATATTTCTGCAGATCTTTCCGGAATTATAGAACATACTTCAATTCCGGTACTAAGCTCAAGTCCAGCCCAAATGTTTGTTTTGGGAAATATTTCAAAATGCCAGTGATAATGATCATAAATTTGTCCATTACAAGGTGAGGTATGCAAAAATAAATTATAATCTGGATTGTTTAGATTCTTTTTCATTTTTGACAAGCAAAATTTCATTACTTCCGCTAATTTTATTTTCTGTTCATCTGTAATTCTTTCAAAATACGACAAGTGTTTTTTAGGATAAATTCTTGTTTCAAACGCAACTCTGGAAACAAAAGGACAAACAACTATAAAATCTTCATTTTCGAAAAGAATCCTTTTTCCATTCCTTTTTTCCCATTCAATCATTGTGCAATGAACACATTCCTTGTTGGAATTGAAATAATTTTCACTTCCGTTTATGCTTCTAAAAACATCCGGATCAATTATTGGCATAGCTACTATCTGGCTATGAGGATGATCTATTGAAGCTCCAGCATTATATCCATAATTTTTAAATATGGAAATGTATTTTATATGTTTTTTATTCATTAAAGCTAAATATCTTTCCTGATAAGCGTCTAAAATTTCAGCAATCTGTATAATCTCCATATCAGGAATGTCTTTTGCATGATCTTCGGTTACAAGAACTTCATGATATCCAACCCCGTCAATCACTTCAAACGGCCCATGTTCTCTTTTATTTATATCTTTATATTCAGACGAAAGAGCTGGAAATTTATTCGGAAAAACCTTCAGGCTCCAGTCACCGTTTTTTTTCATATACACCAACGCGTCTTCTTCTTGCTCAATTATGTTTTTTTTGCAAAACGGACAGTTTTTTTTATTTTCCACGCCATCTTCTTTTTTCTCTTCTTTTTTAGAAAAATCAGGACGCTGGCTTCTTTTGGTTGAAAACAAAACCCATGTTCCGCTTACAAGATCTTTTCTTAATTGAGAAAATATCTTTTCCCTCTTATTTTGAGTGATCATATTTTTTTCTTAATAAATTTATTTTTATTTTTAAAAGTTCTTTAAAAGTAAGTAGATAATCCATAAAATGCACTCTTGTTTCTTCTCTATTTTCCCAAACTACTGGTATGGTTTTTATTTTATATCCTAATTTATTTGCAATTGCTAAAGCCTCAATATCAAAACCCCAACGATTAACGGTTATCTTTGAAAAAATATTTTCCGCAGATTTAACAGAAAAAATTTTAAATCCGCACTGCGTATCGCTAATTCCAAAAACTGCAATAAATTGAATTAATATATTTCCAAAATTACCTAACAAATTTTTATGCAATGCCTGGTGTTTTTTTATTTCACTTTCTTTTAGCCCCCTATCCCCAATCACCACATCATAACCATTTTTAAAAAACGGCATAAAGTTTTTAATTTGGTCAATAGTTGTTGAACTATCAGCATCCATAAAAAGCCTGTATTTTCCGTTCGCAAATAACATTCCTCTAGCGACAGAATATCCCTTTCCATAATTTTTTTCGTTTTTTAGAACAATCAGATTTTTAATTGTTGCTTTTAGATTTTCTGAAATAGTTGCAGTATTGTCACAAGAACCATCATCAATAACGATTATTTCAAAACTATAATGACGATCCGAGAGAAAATTACTTATCTCAATTAAAGTGCTTTTTATAAGCTTGTCTTCATTATAGGCTGGTATAATTACTGATAGATATATTTCTTTATTCATAACCTTATTTTAACACAATAATACACAAAACAAAAAATATATTTAATTACCATCCAAATAATCTTGCAAAATTATTCTTGCTGCTTCTTGATCAATTATTTCTTTAATTTTTTCTCTTTTTACGCCCGCATTCAAAAGATTTTCTTCTGCTATCTTGGATGTAAATACTTCATTCATTTTTATAACTGGGATATGAATTTTTTTTATCAGAAGATTGATAAATTTTTTTGTTTTTCTACCTTGCTCACTTTCAACTTTCAGCCCTACAGGAATCCCAGCTATAATCTTAACTACGCTTTCTTTTGAAACTATATCTTTGATATTCAACACCGAACTTTCTAAAGACTTATTTTCAAATGTCAAAAGACAGCTTGCTAGTTTCTGATTTGCGTCAGAAATTGCCAGCCCAATTTTCCTATCTCCATAATCAATGCCCAGTATTTTCATAATAATTACTAATTTATTAACAGTATGGTAATATGTATTACCATACTGTTATCATAATTTAAAATTAAGATAATTCCGTTAAGATTATACAGCTATCTTTTGTTACAGCCACTGTATGTTCAAAATGTGCTGACAATTTTCCATCCTTCGTTCTTATCGTCCACTGATCATCATCATATCGTATATAATAACTGCCTTCGTTAATCATCGGTTCAATTGCAAAAACCATCCCTTCTCGCAATTTCAACCCGTTATTTTTGTTTCCAAAATTAGGAATTTCTGGAGCTTCGTGAATTGATCTACCAACCCCATGTCCAACTAAATCTCTAACAACCGAGAATCCGTTTTTTTCCGCATAGTTTTGAATTGCAAAACCTAAATCCCCTACCCGATTTCCGATTTTAACTTGATCAATTCCTTTATATAATGATTCTTTGGTAATTTTAATAAGCTTATTAGCTTTACTGTTTACTTTTCCAGCCCCAACCGTAACAGCACTATCACTATGAAATCCTTTATATTTTATTCCGATATCAATGCTAACAATATCTCCTTCTTTGATTATTTTTCCGTATGGAAATCCATGAACAATTTCATCATTTACAGAAAAACAAACACGAGCTGGAAATGGAATCCCCCCTTCGTGAGTTTTATAATTCAAAAATGAAGGTATTACATTATATTTTTTAATTTCTTTTTTAGCAATTTCTTCAATTTCATCGCCAGAAATTCCCGGAATAATTTTTTGCGAAAGTAAATTTAACACATATGCTAAAATTTTACCGCTTTCTCTCATAATCAGAATTTCCGATTTTGATTTTATATTTACTTTATTTTTTGACATTAAAAATCATTAATTTGATTATTTCTTCATTGCTTCTTTTTTCATCTTTTGCGGCATATTTTCTATCGTGTATCTAAGCGCCGTTCTTGGCATTTTTTTCTTATTTTTAATCACAAAATCAAAAACTTCATCAAGATAAACACCACTTGCCTCTTTTAACATCCAGCCATATCCCTTTTGCACTAAATCGTCAAAATCTTCGAGAAGAATATTTGCAATAGAAAAAGCATTTTTAAGATATTTCTTTTTTCGGAGTGAATATATCAAGCAAACAGCTGAAGCTCTTTTTTGCCACCGGTTTTTGGAAATGGCCCACTTTTCTAATTTTGGCAAAAATTCTGGAAATTGAAAAAGATAATATCCGAAAGCATGAGCACAAAGATCATCACACCTGCCCCAATTAGAAACATATTTTTTAAACCAAGATTCAAATATTTTAAAATCCTGCTTTTCACATTGATTTTTTATCCGATATGCCCAATCAAAAGCTATAACAGATTCTTCAATATATCCCGATTTTAATAATTCTTCACACAAAGAAAAAACTTTCTTTTTATTTAAGTCTTTAATTTCAGAAAAATAATTCTTACTTATATTCCTAACAATAGGCGTTCTAACTCCATATAGTTTTATTTCTTCCTTAAAATACTTATAACTACCCCTCTTATATTCTAAATCAATATTATTTTTTAACTGTCTTCTGATTTTTAAAATAATTTCTTTCATTTTTTGATACATTTGTTATAAATATCATCTCTACTGAAAATATTTCTCTAATTTCTTAACAAACCTATGCATATTTTGATCGAGAGTATTCAGTGGCATGCTCATAATTTCTTCGAATGAAAACCATCCGAATTTTCCGAATTCTTTTTTAAAATCTTGACTATCGGTTTTAATAGGTTTCTTCGAATTGCCTTTTAATATATACCATAGATCAACATCAATATGTCCGCTCGTTTTTCCTACAGTTTCAATTTGAGATACAAAAAATGGCAGTTTCCAATCTCTTAAAATGAAATATCCTTCAATTCCCAGCTCTTCTTGAAGTTCACGCGTAACTGTTTCATAGGGCATTTCTCTTTTTTCCACATGACCACCACTTGGAAGAAATAATCCTGCATTTTTAAGTTCAAGAAGTAATATTTTTCTTTCTGCAGTATCATATAAAACAGTAAAGCAAACAAGGTGTTTAATTGGCGTAGCTGGCTTTTTAATTCTAAAAATTTCTATATCGCTATTAATCCATTTAATAGCATCTTCAATATGTTCTTTCTCAATTTTATCACAACAATCAACTGATTGAATCAGCTTTACTATGTTGTTTCTATTATTTTTATCTTCTTTGCTTATCATAATATTATTTAATATAACTTATGATTTCTTTATTTACATCTTCAATAGATTTTTCTCCATTAACCCTTATTATCATTTTTTGATTATCATAGTACTCAACAACAGGTTTTATGTTTTCTTTATTCCATTCTAATCTTTTTAAAACTTTATCAGGAGTATCGTCCTCTCTTTTATAAACTTCACTGCAGCAAATTGGACATTTTGTTTCTTCTTCATCTAAATCTTTGCCGACAATTAATGGATGCGCGTTTTTCTTGCATAATTTCCTGCTTGAAAGCCTTTTAACGGATTCTTTTTTTGATATTTCTATATAAAAAATATAATCAATTTTTTTTCCAATTTCAGGCAGTTTTTTATCCAAATATTCAATTTCTTTCATAGTTCTTGGAGTACCATCAAATATTATGCCTTTTTCTTTATTAAGTCTGTTTAATCCCCAATCAAAAACCTCTTTTTTCATTATATTCCAAGGTACAAGCTGGCCTTTTTTATTGATAATTTTATCTATTTGCTTTCCAAATTCTGTGTTTTGGCTTGCGATTTCCCGAAGCATATTTCCTGTCTCAAAAATTTGCAAATCATATTTTTCTGCAAGAAGCCTGGACTGCGTCCCCTTGCCAGAACCTTGTGATCCCATAATAATAATATTTATATTTTTCATTTGTTTTTATTATTTATTATTATATTCTTTTACAATAATCTCTTTCACTTTATCTATTGTCTCATCTAATTTATTTTCATAATTTATAACTTTATAATTATAAATATTTTCGTATTTTAACCATTCCCTCGCATAGTTTATCCTTCGCCGGATAAATTCTTCGTTTTCTCCCCGTTTGAATAGTCTTTGTTTTAAAATCTCTAATGACGAGATTGCAATTAAGATAGACACAACTTCGGGCATCAGCTTTTTAATTGTAATTACTCCTTTATATTCAATTTTCCATATTCCAATTTTATCACTGGCAATAACTCTTTCAATCTCTTTTTTTGTTACGCCATAAAATTGATTATTATCTTCCTTTGCATATTCAAAAAATATATCATTATTAATTCCTTTTTTAAATTCTTCTTTAGAGATAAAATAATAGGGGTCTTCAATAAAAACATCGGAGCGTTTTTTTCTAGTCGTTGTTGTAACAACTCTTTCAATGGAAAGAAATTTTTTTAATCCCTCAATAACACTATCTTCCCCAGCGCCAGATGGTCCTGATATTATAAATAATTTATTTTTAATTGACATTGAGATATCCATTATGTAAATTATTTTTTATCCAAAATATTTTCTCAAAGTCTCTTTATGTCCTTCGGATATATCTATTCCTTCAAAATCACTAACACTAATCCACTTGTATGCTACATGCTCAACACTTAATTTTATTTTACTCTTATCTGTGAAAAATTCAAAGACAAAAACAATGAAATGGCAGTTGATCTCTTTACTGATAAAAGACCATGTATTTACTAAATTGCCAATTTTTATATCATTGAATCCAATTTCTTCTTTAATTTCTCTCTTCAATACTTGTTCCACATTTTCGCCAAAATTCATTCTTCCTCCAGGCAATTCCCACCTCTTTTTTCTTTTCGGAGTTTTTAAAAGTAAAACTTTATTATCTCTACATAAAAGACCTTTAATTGAGATTTGTTGAATTTTTTCCATATATTTTAATTCTTAAAACAACAGCCCGAATAAAATTCAGGCTGTCAATAAAATATCAATTTATTAAAATTCGTAAGATATAAAAATATTACATTACTATATTTACATCCTTTTTTCATATTAACAATATAATAATTTAGCAATACAACAATTTAATTTTTATAATTCATCATAATCTCTCATCGTCAATTGTGAATCGATCTGTCTGATTGACTCAAGAACAACTCCTACAACAATCAAAACAGAAGCGCCGCCAACGGCCATGTTTGTAACATTAGTCATTGCCTGCCCTATAAAAGGAAGAACTGCTATCAAACCAAGAAAAAACGCTCCTAAAAAAGTTATTCTATTAAGAACTTTTCCAAGAAATTTAGCGGTATTGATTCCCGGTCTCATTCCCGGAACAAAACCGCCATGCTTCTGAAGATTTTCTGCAACATTTTTCGGATCAAAAACAATTGATGTATAAAAATACGTAAATAGAAAAACCATTATAAAATACAACACTCCATAAACTATATTTCCTGGCTGAAAAGTATTACTTACAAAAAGCGCTACATTACTGACAGTTTCGTTAGAATGTTGAACAAAAAAAGAAGCTACAATTCCAGGAAAAATCATCATGGACATAGCAAATATAAGAGGTATCATTCCCGCAGAATTAACTTTAAGCGGTAAAAAAGTAGAAATTCCTCCTTGACTTTTCTTTCCTCTAACACGCCTGGCATAAGAAACAGGAATATTTCTCTGCGCCTCTGTTACGATAACAACACCTAAAACCACAATAACAGCCAAAACAAGCAACCCTATCATAGACGGTATTTTATCCGGGGCTATGTCAACCTCAGTCCAAACTTGCTGAACTATTCTAGGAATACCGGAAACAATACCGGCAAAAATAATTAATGAGATGCCATTTCCAATTTTCTTTTCAGAAATAAGTTCTCCAATCCACATTAAAAATATAGTTCCGGCAGTTATTAGTGAAATAGCAACAACTAAATCAAATGGGCTTATATTGCCGATAATTCCCTGATTTTTCAAAAGAGTAATCATCGCGAAGCCTTGAAGCATTGCTAAAGGAACGGTAGCATATCTAGTATATTGATTAAACTTTTGCCTTCCAGCTTCCCCCGCCTCCTGATACATTTCTTTGATTTGCGGAAATATCATTGTTAAAAGCTGCATTATAATTGAAGCTGTAATATAAGGACCAACTCCAAGCATTACCAATGAAAAATTCTCCATTCCGCCTCCAGTAAACGCGCTTAAAAGCCCAAGAAGCTGATTGCTATTGAAAAAATCACTCAATCTGTCAGCATCAACAATTGGAATTGGAATATGCGCTGCCAAACGAAAAATAATAAGCATCACAGCCACATAAATTAGTTTATTTCTTAATTCCCTATCTTTAAAAACACGGATCAGCTTTTTGAACATAAAATTATATTGTTATATTGTTATTTGTTTTGCTCATTGCTTATTTAATAGTTTAATCCAGCAACACAGCAATGTAACAATAATGCTTATTTATATGATTTTTATCTCTCCGCCCATTTTCCTAATTTTTTCTTCAGCACTTTTTGAAACTAAACAACCATCAATAATAAATTTTTTCTTTAAATCTCCATTTCCAAGAACTTTAACTCTTGGTTTTATCTTGCTTATCAGTCCCTTTTCTAATAAAATTTTAGCGCTTATCACATCTCCGTCTTGAAAATTATCTTCTAAATTTGAAACATTAACTATGTTGTTTTTAGCATATATGCTTTTGAATCCTTTTAACTTAGGAGTTCTTCTCCATAATGGAGTTTTTGTGCCTTCAAACGCACTTCCCTTTCCTCTTCCAGATCTTGCTTTTTGTCCTTTTGTTCCGCGAGTAGCAGTAGTTCCGTGAGATCCTCCTCGACCAACTCGTTTCTTCGCTTTTTTCTTGCTAGGTTTTAATTGATGTAATTGCATAGAATCATTTTAACATTTTAACATACTAATATTTTAACATACTAACATTTATTGTTAAAATATTTGATTAAGGAAATAATATAACAATTTATTTTACCTTTTCTGTTTTTTTAGTATTTTCTTCTTTTTTTATCTCTTTAACCTTTTCTGCTTCTTTTACTGGTTTTTCTTTTTCTTTCAATGCGATTTCTCTTGTTTTTTTTATGGAAAATTGCTTTAAGGCTTCTATTGTCGCCCGAGCATTATTTAATTTACTTTTAGAACCAAGCATTTTAGCGGAAATATCTTTAATTCCGGCCAAAGAAACAACGGCTCTGACAGCGCCGCCAGCAACAATACCGTGACCTTTTTTGGCCGGCTTTAAAATAATTTTAGCGCTGCCTAACTTCTGATTAACTTGATAAGGAATTGTAGTTTCGGTAAAATTGAGTGTTATGAGGTTTTTCTTTGCGTCAGCATAAGATTTCTCAGTTGCAATTCTCATATCTTTCCCCTTAGATACGCCAACTCCTACTCTGTTTTTTTTATCTCCGATAATAACAACCGTCCTAAAACTAAACCTTTTGCCGCCCTTAACAACACGCGTCACGCGCGCAATGTCAATAACCTTCTGATCAAACTCAGGCTTTTCCTTTCTTTTTCCTCTAAAGGGACCTTTCCTAAATGGAACTTTTGCAACTACTGAATCTTCTTTCTTGTTCATAGTTATAAATATATTATTAAATTGTTGATGTTGTTTTATAATTCAAAAAAATTACTAAAAAATAAGTCCTTCTTCACGAGCACCTTCTGCCACGGCCTTGACTAAACCATGATATTTATAGCCGCCTCTATCAAAAACAACCTTGCTTATATTTTTTTCCTTAGCTTTTTTTGCGGCCAATTTTCCAACTTCTTTCGCAACATCAGTCTTGACTTTTTTATCTTTAATCTCTTTTTCACTTGCGCTTGTTAGAGTAACTCCTAAATCATC
>DAOWDS010000056.1 GCA_030638895.1 Candidatus Moraniibacteriota bacterium
AAGAAAACCAGCTAAGAAAAAAGTTGTAAAGAAAAAAGTTGCAAGAAAACCAGCTAAGAAAAAAGTTGTAAGAAAAAAGAGAAAATAACTATTTGCGAACTTAAAACGCGGTATTATTACAAGAACCGCGTTTTAAGTTGGCTAATTTATTTAAATTCAGCTAAAATAAGCCTTTTATTGCCATTGATGTCGTTAATTATTTTCAAATTAATGGCATTTAATTTATTAGTTAATAATGATTTTATATTTATCATTTGATCTGGGTCAGCTTCAAGTAAGATGAAGCTGATTGAATTGTTTCGGGTCTTAATATCCGATATTAGATTAATTAATTTTTTTATTAGACCAAGCCCGTCGTTACCTCCGATGAGAGCTTTTTTAGGTTCATAATTTTTAACGCTATTTTTAAGATTTTTATATTCATCATTTTTTATGTAAGGAAGATTGGCTGTAAGTATAAATTGGCTTGAAAATAATTTTAGATTATTTTTTATAAAATTTTCAAAATCATTTGCAATAAATTTAATATTTTTTTTTTAGTTTATATTTTTCCGCATTAATTTTTACAACATCAAGCGCTTTGGAAGAAATGTCATTTGCGTAAGAGTTGCGGATAATTTTATTTTTTTTATTTTTTGCAAGTTCGTTTAAAATGCTAATTATAATACATCCTGAACCAGTTCCTATGTCTATTAAGTTTAATTTATTTTCAGAATCCTTTTCTTTATTTATTATTTCTAAAACATTTTCTACCATAAGTTCAGTTTCTGGGCGCGGGATTAAGACATTTTTATTTATATAAAATTCATAACCAAAAAATTCTTTTTTGTTAATGATATATGCTACTGGTTTATGTTTTGTTCTTTGATTTATGAAATTATTAAATAAATTTTCTTCTGTTTTGGTTAATTCATAATTATCATGAGCATATAGCCAACTTTTTTCATAAACACTATTGTCATTGAGAGGAGTCCAGTATGACGACGTGGCGATTTCGGACTTTAGTTTATTGCTATTATTTATTTCTTGAATTCTATTTAACGCTTCTAATAACAAAACTTCCGCGTCAAGAGTGGCGGAAGAAATATTATACAATTTCAATTTTGTTATTGAATTTTGAAGAATTTCTTTGATGTTCATGATGTTAAATTTTATCTCCTTCTTTTTCTGCGAGCAACCTTTATTCTTGCTAAAGATTTTTCGAGCATTGCCGTTGTGTCGGCGAAAACGACATCTGAAAGGCGGTCTTTTTCAGCAAGCAATTTTTTCGCTTTTTCTTTTGCTTCTCTTGCTTTTTCTTCGTCAATTTCACTAATTCTTTCAGCAATATCTGTCATCACAATAACACAATTTTTTTTCACTTCAATAAAACCATTATAAACTGCCATAAAAATTTCTTCTTTTCCATTACGAATCACAAGTTCGCCATGTTTCATAGTGCTTATAATTGGAATATGATTAGCAAGAACGGTTATTTCGCCGCTTTTTGTTGGAATCGTTACTCCATCAGCTTCACCTTGATAGGCAACTTTTTCGGGAGTTATAACTCGGAGATTGATTTTATTTGTATGAGTTGACATATAGTTGATATTATGCTATTATGATTTGTTGTGTTTAATCCTAGATTTTCTAGGAAATCATGCAACTAATAGGAGGTTTGTAACTTATGGCAAAAGTAGAAGAATTACCAGATAATGAACAGAAAATTGTTTTTCAGTATATATTTGCTGAAACACAAAAGAAAAAAGATGTGCTGATTGAAAATTTCGATCAGGAGAAGAGATTACGGATTTTATCTGCAGCTAGTGATTACAATCTTAGACGTTACAACGAAGTTGAAGCATCAGATGAAGAAGATTATTGGAATAAATTCTAATGTATTAGATCATCCAATCTTTGGATAATCTTAATCTTCTTTTTCTTTTTTCCACCTCGTAATTAAAATTGTGGGATGAAAAAAGGAAGATTCAAATTCAAATTTCTCAAAGAGCAGTTTTTATTCAAAGACTGTTTTTTGATTTCTCCCTCCTAACTTCCTCTTATCAGTGGAGGAATTATTTAATTCAATTTTGCTTTCCAACTTCGTCAATCCCGCCTTTCATATAGAAATCATTTTCGTTTTTGTCATCATACTTTCCATCAAGAATTTCTCCAAAGCCTTGGATCGTGACGGCAAGTGAAACATATTGTCCTTTGGTTCCAGTAAAAACTTCTGCCACGAAAAATGGCTGAGAGAGGAATTTTTGAATTTTTCTTGCTCTTGAAACAATGAGCTTGTCTTCGTCAGAAAGCTCTTCCATGCCTAAAATCGCAATAATGTCTTGAAGGTCTTTATATCTTTGAAGAAGTTTTTGTACCGCGCGAGCGACCCTGTAATGTTCATCCCCGACAATGTTCGGATTAAGAACGGTTGAAGTTGACTCAAGCGGGTCAACGGCAGGATAAATTCCAAGCTCTACAAGCGATCTGGAAAGAACAACCGTTGAATCAAGGTGAGAAAAAGTTGTCGCAGGAGCTGGGTCTGTCAAATCATCGGCAGGAACATAAATAGCCTGCACGGAAGTAATCGATCCTTTGTCTGTTGAGGTAATTCTTTCCTGAAGTTCTCCCATTTCTTGCGCAAGCGTTGGCTGATATCCAACGGCAGAAGGCATTCTTCCAAGAAGAGCTGAAACTTCTGATCCTGCTTGAGTAAATCTGAAAATATTGTCAATAAAAAGCAAAACGTCTTTGCTCATTTCATCTCTGAAATGCTCTGCCATCGTAAGTCCTGAAAGAGCAACTCTCTGACGGGCTCCCGGAACTTCATTCATTTGTCCGAATACGAGCGCGGTTTTATCAAGCACGCCGCTGTCTTTCATTTCATTGTATAGATCATTTCCTTCTCTGGTTCTTTCTCCAACTCCAGCAAAAACCGAATAACCACCATGCTCTGTGGCGATGTTTCTAATTAACTCTTGAATTAAAACTGTTTTTCCAACTCCCGCGCCGCCAAAAAGTCCAACTTTACCGCCCTTTGAGAAAGGAGCAATAAGATCAATTACCTTAATTCCTGTTTCAAAAATTTCTGTTTTTGTTGATTGGCTTGTAAAATTTGGAGCTTCTCTGTGAATCGAAGATCTCTGTTTGATTTCTTTTGCATTTTTAATTTCATCAATTGGATTTCCAAGAACATCATACATTCTTCCCAAGACTTCTTTTCCAACTGGAACGGTAATAGGAGATCCAGCGTCTTCTGCTTTTGTTTCTCTTTGAAGTCCGTCTGTTGATCCCATAGAAACTGCTCTTACTCTATTTGCGCCAAGATGTTGAACTGTTTCAAGAACAAGATCTTTTCCGTCTGATGTTTTTGTTTTGATTGCGTTATATAAAGCTGGAAGTTGATCTTGAAATTCAATATCAACTACTGCTCCGATGATTTGTACAATTTTACCCGTGTTCATAATATTCATTTTAACATATTAACATTTTAATAATATATTTGGAGTTCATGTTTCAGCCTGTAAAATTTACAAACTAAAATATGAACTTTAAAATATCTTTTTAAAAATTGAGTTTTGAGTCGGAATTTATTCTTTAGTATTTCATAAATTCTTGTTCAAGTTAAACTTTTGAAATCCTAAAGAATAAATTCCTTTTAAAGTTTTATTCCTGCGCTGCGACTCCCGCCGAAATTTCACTTATTTCCTGAGTAATTTTTTGCTGTCTAATGTAGTTATATAATAATTTTAAATCATCAAGAATTTCAGCCGCGCTGTCTGTTGCGTTTTTCATAGCTACCATTCTCGCGCTATGTTCTGATGCGTTTGACTCAAGCACTACATGATAGATTTGTGTTTCAACAAGATTGGGAAGCAGATTGCGTAAAACTTTTTCCGCAGATGGTTCAAATTTATAATCAACCCCATTATTTTTTTTGTACTCATTTTTTGCCATATCTTGGATTTCTTCAATAGTTTCTTCCAAACTTCTCCTAGTAATCGGTAAAAGTTTTTTAACCTTAATGTCTTGCTTGATGGTAGATATAAAATTATTGTAAACTGCAATTATTTTATCATATTTTTTGTCTAAAAATTCACTTATCAGAAGTTTTGAAATAGGAAGGGTCTCTCGAAGTTCAACCGTGTCTCCGATACCATTAAAAACAGCGGAAACCTCATTTCTTTTTTTGAAATAATTTTCAGCTTTTTTTCCAATAGCGATAATGGATATTTTTTTATCCTTGTTTAAATTGACAATTTTTTGAACTTCTCGCAAGACATTACTGTTGAATCCTCCGCAAAGCCCTTTGTCTGATGTTACGGCAATAATGCATAAGTTCTTAACTTCTCTGTTTTCAAGTAAATAATGTTTTGTTGGTTCAACTGATTCACCCACGCTTTGTAAAATATTCAAAGCAGCTTCAGCATAAGGACGAGCCAAAAGAGCAGCTTGTTGGCTTTTTTTCATTTTTGAAGCAGCAACCATTTCCATCGCTTTTGTAATTTGCGATGTATTTTGTGTTGATTGAATTTGTCTTCTAATTTGTTGCGTTGAAAGCATAAAACCATTTTAACATTTAAGTATGCTGACATATAAACAAGATGTAAAATTACAATATATGATTTTATAAGATTGTTGCGTGATTCTATCGTTGCGCCATAGAATGGCAGTCGCTAGGCTTGCTTTTCTTTAAATTCTTTAATGGCTTCTTTTAAATCTTTTTCAGTTTCATCTGATATTTTTCCTTCTTTTAAAATATCTTCAAGTATGTGATTGTTTTTATCTTTTAAGTAATCAAGCAAATCTCTTTCAAAATCCTTTATTTTTTCAACTTCAATATTATCTAAAAATCCATTGATAGTTGCAAAGATTATGGCAACTTGGTTTTCTGCTTCCATTGGGTCGTATTGGTCTTGTTTAAGAACCTCCGTTAGTCTTTTTCCTCTTTCAATTCGATCTTTGGTTTCCTTATCTAAGTCGCTTGAAAATTGCGCGAATGCCGCAAGTTCTCGAAATTGAGCAAGTTCAAGCCTGAGCTTTCCCGCAACTTTTTTCATTGCTTTTGTTTGCGCTGAAGATCCAACGCGAGAAACTGATATTCCTGGATTAATTGCAGGCCTGATTCCTTGATAGAATAAATCTGTTTCAAGAAAAATTTGTCCATCTGTAATTGAAATTACATTTGTGGGAATGTATGCGCTGACATCTCCAGCTTGAGTTTCAATAATTGGAAGAGCGGTAAGAGATCCTCCTCCATATTTTTTATCACGCTTCGCGGCTCTTTCAAGAAGCCTAGAATGTAAGTAGAAAATATCTCCAGGATAAGCCTCTCTTCCTGGCGGCCTTCTTAAAATTAAAGAAACTTGTCTATATGCCCAGGCATGTTTGCTTAAATCATCAAATACAATTAAAGCGTCTTTATTTTGATCCATAAAATATTCTCCGATCGCGCATCCAGCATATGGAGCTATATATGACATTGAAGCAGGCTCTGAAGCTCCAGCAAGAACTATGATCGTATGATTCATTGCTCCGCTTTCTGCAAGCTTTGCAACAATTTTTGCTATCTTAGATTCTTTTTGTCCGATTGCCACATATATACAAGTTACGCCCTTGCCTTTTTGATTAATAATGGCGTCAATTGCAATTGCGGTTTTTCCTGTTTGACGATCTCCGATAATAAGCTCTCTTTGGCCTCTTCCAATTGGAATCATAGAGTCAATTGCTTTGATTCCTGTTTCAAGCGGAGTGTTAACTGGTTTTCTTGTAATAACTCCGGGAGCAGTATTTTCAACAGGATAAAATTTATCAATTTTAATTTCTCCTTTTCCATCAATAGGTTGTCCAAGAGCATTGACGACTCTGCCTATCATATTTTCTCCGACTGGAACTTCCATAATTCTTCCTGTACTTTTTACGGTATCTCCTTCTTTGACTTTGAGATAATCTCCCAGAATCATTGCTCCAACACTATCTTCTTCAAGATTTAAGGCTACGCCAAAAATATCATTTGGAAATTCAAGAAGTTCACAACTCATAGCTTCTGTTAATCCATTGAGCGTTGTAACTCCGTCAGCTATTTTGACAACTTTACCTATTTTTTCAACTTGAGTCTCAAGTTTAGTTTGAGCTATCTGCTGTTTTAAATTTTCTATAATATGACTATTCATTTGATTAAGTTTATGGATATAAAATTAATTTTTTATTATATTTTTTTTAAGATTATTGAGCTTCTTTTTTACGCTCCCGTCTATCAGTAGATTATTATCTATTCTCAACACAATTCCGCCTATTAATGATTTATCAATTTTTTCTTCAATTTCAATTTGCTTATTGAACTTTTGAATAATTTTATTCAAAAGTTCTGGATTTAGCTTATTTGCGCTAGAAACTTCTATCTTTGATATATTTTTTTGATTTCTATAATATTTATAATATTGCTCAATGATTTTATCTATCAAAGAAAGATCATTATTCTTTTTGAGAATTGCTATAAAATGTTTTATTCTCCGTTCAGCTTGAACATTATCAATTTTTATTGTTGATTCATATAAGCTTATCGCGTATTGTTTAGGCGTAATTTGCATATAAATTATATTTCTAAATTATTAAATTACATCTTTGTTAAAACATCATTTACCGCTTCCCTTTCTTTATTTTCGTCAAAATTACTTCCGATAATTTTTTTAGCGATCTGAATAGATATGTCAGAAATTTCTGATTTTGCTTCTGCAATAGAAGATTCTTTTTCCGCTTGAATTTCTTGTTTCGCGCCGTCCACAATCTCTTTAGTCTTAGCTTTTGTTTTTTCAATCATTTCTTGTGATTTTTTTTCTGAAAGTTTATTAGCTTCTTTGATGATTTCTTGTGATTCTTGTTTTGCTTTTTTAATTTCAGCTAATTTTGTTTCTTCAGTGTTTTTCAATTCCTCTTCAATTTTTTTTGCTTGTTTCAGGCTTTTTTCAATTTTTTCAGTTCGATCATTGAGCATTTTGAGAATTGGCTTATAGCCAATTTTTTGAAGAATAATTAATAACAAAATAAAGTTGACCGCTTGAGCAATGAGCAGTTTAGGATCAAGACCTAATTTTTCAAATATTTCTGGCATAATAATCTATATTTAATAGTTAATTATTTGGTAAGTGTGAAAATTATTTTTTCTATACGCTAAATTTATGGTTGGGCGTAATTTTCAATTCACAATTTTCAATCAATTCTCAATGACCAATTATCAAATAATAAAACAAATTCCAGAATTAAATTCAAAAGAATATTAAGTGATATTTCAAAAGTTTGAAAATTAAAAAATTGAAAATTTAATGAAAATTAAAAATTGGAAATTAACAAACATAAAATATGTAGATATAGCATTCAGCTTATTAGCGTAAGTGAAAAGGGGAGATAAAAAGACCTCCCCTTAAATTTTACTTACACAAACTTAATAATAAGAGCAACAACTAGAGCGTAAATTGCGATTGCTTCAGCAAAAGCGATTGCTAAAATCATAGCTCCTTTAATCTTGTCAGCTGCTTCGGGGTTTCTTCCCATAGCTTCCATAGCTTTTCCGCCAAGCATTCCAATAGCGATTGCTGGCGCAATTGATCCAAGTCCGATAGCTAAAGCTACTGCAAGAAGTTGGACTGATTCTGTTTCTAATATCATATTTTTGTTAATTTAGTTATTTATTTATTATTTAAAGTGCTATTTTAAATGAAGTGAATAACATCCGTGATTATTAATGTTTCACTTTATTTAGAATGGCAAAAAGATTTTAATGTTCTTCGTGAGCCGTAACTGCTACTTTAAGGAATACTAAAGTAAGCATGGCAAATACTAACGCTTGGATAAATCCGACAAAAAGTTCAAGTCCAAAAAATGGCAGGGGAGCAACAAAAGGGGCGAGTGTCATAATTACAACAAGTAGAACCTCTCCGGCAAAAACATTGCCAAAAAGTCTAAATGAAAAAGAAATCATTTTAGCAAGTTCGCCTATAAGTTCTAGAATTCCTACAAAAAAAGTTATAGGTGAGCTAAAGTTTATAAATTTCTTTCCATATTTAAAAACTCCAAGAGCAAGAATTCCAAAAATTTGGGCTGCCATAACAGAAATCATCGCAAGTGCAAGCGTTGTATTCAAGTCGCTGTTTGCGGATCTGAAAAATGAAACAAAAACAGCATGCTCTTCTCCGTGCACGCCTTTTATAGTTTCGTAAAAACCAATTGATCCAAAGCCAGGAAAAAGGCCTAGCCAATTGGATACAATAATAAAAATAAAGAGAGTCGCAATAATTGGGAAGAATTGATAGCTTTGTTTTTTATTTCCAGTAACATCATTAACCATATTAAAAAGAGACTCTATAATCATTTCAAACAGATTTTGTAGCCCTCTCGGAACCTCATTCATTTTTTTTGTGGCAAAATAAATAATTATAACAAGAACCACGGTAGTTATGAGCGATGCTACGAGTGTATTGGTAACCGGAATTCCAAATATATGAGTTATAATTTCTGGTGTAATTGAAACATGCATTACTAATCTTCTTAAAATTAATATTAATTCACGAATTCTTCTATAACACGGCAATCTTAAACGATATTCTCAAAAATGTCAATAGTTTGAAAAATAGTTGTAAAAATAATGCTGGAAGTTTTATAGAAGCTTAATATTAGCAACTAAACAAACTATTGACATTTTTTTAATTTGTGATACGCTTAATTTATCTAAACGAATATGAAGGAGGATTTCAATGTCTGAACTCTTGAAACAGAAAATAAAAGAATGTATACAAGCAGCAACAAAACAGTATGTAGAAGATCTTCATCTTGGTTATTTGGACGAAGAAGAAAGATTTTTTTGGAAGAACTGTAGAAAATGCACAAAGCTGGCAAAGAATACCCCAGCTCGCCATAGCATTATCTGCCAATCTTGCAGAAGAGCGGCTATGCATCCAGGAATCGTGCAGATGACTATCCTTTGATTATTTTTTTCAATCAGATAAGTAACGACTTGTCTGATTTTTATATTTAACTTGGTTGACCTTGAGCTATTCGCGTTTTATAATATAACTATAAGTATTATGCATATAATAATAAAAAATATGTCTCAAAATGTCATAAATGAACATACAGATGAAAAGATAAAAGATTATTTGTCTGAAGAAAAGACAGGTGATTTAAAACTATCAAATAATGCCGATTCTAAAGAAAATAAAAAAAGAAATATTTTTAGGAATAAAAAAATGATTTTAGCAGTTATATTTTTAGCTTTGATCGTTATCTCGCTGCTATTTTATTTTACGCGCATACAAGGAAAACGATCTTTTGACGAAACAAAAGTTAAAATTAGCGTTGAAACTTTAAGCAATATATCAAGTGGAGAGGAAATTGTTTTTGATATAAAATATGACAACAATACTAATGTTAATTTAAAAAATGTAAAAATTAGCCTTTTTATTCCCATGGAATTTTTGTTTATATCAAGCGATGGAGAGGTTAACAAAGAAGAAACAGTATTTACATGGAATTTTAAGAACATTTCAGCCAGTGAGTCCGGAAATATAAAACTATTTGGAAAAGTTATAGGAGAATTAAATAAAGAATATCATTTTAATTCAAAAATTTCTTATACACCTGAAAACTTTAATTATGAATTTGAATCAGATGGCAAGCATGGCAAGGCAAAAGTAAAAATAACATCAGTTCCCTTTGAATTATTAGTTCAGTCGCCACAGAGCGTAATTAGCGGAGACGAGATTGAATACGCGATTAATTATAAAAATATAAGCGATTATGATTTTAAATTTGTAAGTATTGAAATTGAATTTCCAGAAGGATTTGCTTGCAGCTCTTTTAATATTGAGCCAGACAAGAAAGAAGGTAATTTTTTAGCATGGAATATCAATAATTTGTCTTCAGGCGCGGAGGGAAAATTTATCATAAATGGAAAAGTTGAAACGGATATAAACATTGATAAAGAAATGAGAGTTACGATGCTTGCTTCTGAGGATGGCGATCGGATATTTAAATATGCAAGTAAAAATGCCGTAATAACAGTTCAAGAGATACCAATAACAATAGAACAGTTTATTAATGGTTCGGAGGAATATTTCGCTACCAAAGGCGAAGAGTTGGAATATGCGATAAAATTTAAAAATATTAGCTCTCAGGAAATAAAAGGGCTTGTTATAAATAGCGAACTGGCTGGAGAAGTTGATCTGGATTCGCTTGAGATTATAAACGGATATTATAACGCAGAGTCTAACAAAATTGTCTGGAGCGCTTTGAATGTTCCTGAATTAGCTTCTCTCGGGATCGGGGAAAAATACGAGGTTAGTTTTAAAATAAAAGTAAAGGATTATATAGAAATTAAAAAACCTGAAGATAAAAATTTTGTAATTAAAAACACTGCCACAGTAAACAGTTTTAATTTTAATTCTGGTTCTGCAGAGATTAAAAAAACTATTGCTTCAAACCGGAATATTGTCAAGCTTAAATCTTTTTTATTTATAAAGACAAAAGGATATTTTAATGATGATGGCAGAATAAAAAATATAGGGGTTATTCCTCCCGAAACAGGCAAGGAAACAAGCTATTTAATACATTGGAATATTGGCAATTTATTTAATGAAATAAATGACGTAAAGATTGTTTCAGTCTTGCCTGAAGGAGTAAGCTGGACTGGAAATTATATCAATTCAAAAGGAGGCGTATCTTTGGGAAATGAACTGAACGGAACATTTAGTCCGCAAATAGTAGATCCAAAAAAAATAAACAATGTGAATAGCCATATAGGAAGCGAATATGGCGTGAGTTATAATTGGTATAAAACAATTACATACAACGATCCAAGCCATTATGGCTTGCCAGAAAATTTAAAAGTTGAAGATATGTTGAAATTCACATTTTCTGATGGAAATATTAATGAAACTGATTATTGCACTATAAAATCAACTAACGAAGAATTTTATTGTAATGTTTTATGGAAAGTATATTTAGAAAAATATGGAGAAATGGATTTATATAAAATAGAGAAAGTTATTTCACAATATGGCAATGAAAAATTTTTCTATAACATCAAAACAAGGGAGGTAATTTGGGAAATACCAAAATTAGACGCTAATACTGGAATAACTTCTCCTGTTCAAGAAGTTGTATTCCAAATTAGAATTAAACCAATAGATTTTGATATTGGGAAAGTTTTACAAATTATGGGCAATGTAACGGCTATCGGATATGATGAATTTGTTAGAAAGGAAATAGAGGCTTTTAGCAGCGAGCTTACAACCAATCTTCCGGATGATTATAGTATTGGGATAAAAGAGGGGATTGTGATAGAAGGATTGAAAGACGAAGAGGAATAATTTTGTGTGTTTTAAAAATAAAAGTTTGATTTTTTAAACAAAACGAGAAAATTTCTAATTATCATATTTTATGTCTTTCAAAATAACAAAAAAATCAAAAAAATTTTGGCAAGAACAGGAGAAATAAAAACAAAACATGGGATCATCAAGACCCCGTGTTTTATGCCGATTGCGACATGCGGAAGCATAAAGTCTCTGGATAGTATTGAAATTAAGAAAATGAAAGCGCAAATTATTCTCGGCAATACTTATCATCTATATTTAAGACCGTCTGATAAACTGGTAAAAAGACTTGGAGGACTTCGTAAATTTATGAATTGGAATGGTCCGATTTTAACGGATAGCGGAGGTTATCAAGTTTTTTCACTGGCAAAAATGAGAAATATTACTGAAAAAGGAGCTGAATTTAAGTCTCATATTGACGGATAAAGAACTTCTTGCTTTGCGTTTGGCAAGTATTCATAATGTACATTTCTATCTTGAATTAATGAAAAAAATCAGAAATTCTATTTAGTTTTTATTAGTGCGGGAATTGTAAATGTCTATATAAATACATTGATAAAAACTTTGTCATTCTGAACTTGATTCAGAATCTTCGTTTTTTTGCGTTCAAATAATCCTATAATTCAATAAAAAAACAGACTTTGATGCCGTTTGGAAGATTAAGTTGTGAGTAGAATTAAGATAGTTATAAAACTACTCACAAGACTTTATTATTTTGTTGTTTGCTTCCTTATTTTACAAGGAAGCGATTTGCTAAAAATGTTTGTAATACATTTGCATCTCCTTTGGGCGACTGGCGCCCAAATCGGTAAATTTTGTTCGACATGATTTTGGATAATATTTTAAAATTTCTAATTGAAGATAGTCTTCTCATTCTTTTTACTCTTTGCTAAGAGCGTATAATAATAACTATCTAACCAATAGAAATTTTCAAAAAACATCCTCAATCATTTTTTATACCTTCTCAATCAATAAGCTAATCCTTCTACATTGCTACATTCAATAGTATTGCTGTTTTGATCAGTCGGACATTCCGACAAGGACAAGCTAATGATTTTTTGTATTCGCACTGAATAAATTTCTCTTTGTCTCTCAGATCTGAGAGTGTGCAGTGGAATACGGTTGCGGAGCATGCAACGCCGTTCTCCGGTTGACTGTGCGCTTGACGCTCCTTAATTCATCAGCAATATTTTTCCGTACAATCCTTTTTCTTGTTTCTTAATACGTTCTATTTTAATTTTGATTGTCGCAAATTTATGCTGATCTCTATATCCTGTTAGAGACGCCTTTCAAAGGCGGTTGTCAAAGGATCGTTTTTATCACTCCATTTCTGTAACCTAACCGATTACAGCTTTAGCCTTGTGGTTTTGCGCGCAAATTACCTGTATTTATGCGCTTCTTTCTCGGCGGCTGGACTGTTGATCTTAAAAGGTATTTCTAAGGGTATTTTTTGCTGCACTCATTTCAGTTTTTGAAAAAAATCTAGTTTTTCCCATAACTTCCTCCTATTTATTGTGTAAGTTTTATCTTGATTTAAGTTTCAAGAATCAACTTCACTAAACAGCATATCATATCATAACAAATATGTCAATACCACTCACCTACACATTGCTTATCACTTACATCTAAAACTTTACATAAAAAATAAAAGTATTAAAATTAAGAATATTGTTAAAAATAAAAAATTATGATTGAGATTGAGACAATTTTTGAGATGTTCGGAGGCTTGGCTATTTTGTTATACGGAATTCATCTTTCCGGTGTCAGCTTGCAGAAAATTTTAGGATTTAAATTAGAAAAAATACTCACGAAAACAAATGATAATCCAATAAAAGGTTTGACAATAGGTACGGGAATTACATCTGTTATACAAAGCAGCGGCACAACCATCACAATGCTAGTTGGGTTTATAAGCGCGGGCCTTTTGACTTTCAGTTCTGCTATACCCGTTATGCTCGGTGCAAATATTGGGAGTACAATAACAACTCAAATTGCGTCTTTGCATATTGGCGTATATGCCTTGCCAATTTTAACTATTGGAGTTGCAATTCATCTTTTTTCAATTAAAAAGTTGAGTAAAAATCTTGGCGAAGCTCTTGTGGGCTTCAGTTTTTTATTTCTAGGAATGAATTATATTTTTATGAGCGCTCATTCTTTGTCTCAAGATGACTTGGCCGTAAATCTGATAAATTCTTTTTCTTCTTCCCCAGTTGTTTATATATTTATTTTGACAATTTTGACATTATTACTTCAAAGCAGTAGCGCGACTTCTGTGGTCGTGGTTGCTCTCGGAGTGGCAGAAATAATTAATTTGCCAATCGCGCTTTTTATGATTTTGGGTGTTAATCTCGGCTCTAGCCTTAAGATTATATATATAGTCATAAGAAGAAAAGGCTTTTTGAGCGATCTTGCAATAACTCATATATTACTTAATATAATAGGAGTATTTATTTTTGTGATATTTTTCAGATATTTTGATTATTTAGCAAGTATTACCTCGTCTGATGCAGGAAGGCAAATAGCAAATGGTCATACGCTGTATAATATTATTACAGCATTAATTGTAACACCGTTTATACCATTTATTGTAAAGTTTATCAATAAATATGCTCTAAAGACTAAAACGGAAGAATTAAAGTTTTCTTATTTAAGCAGAAAACTTCTTTATACTCCTTCAGTTGCTCTTAGACAAGCTAATCGTGGTATTATTGAAATGGCAAAAGAAGCATCTGAAATGCTCAAAATTTCAAAGATAATCTTTTTTGAAAATAAAACAGAGCTGTTGGAAAAAGTTGAAAAATATGAAAGCAATATGGACGAAATGACCGGAAAAATCTCAGAATATTTAGTTCAAATTTCACAACAAAATCTAAGTAAAAAAGATTTAATGAAGCTTTATAGCCTGATGCATATTACAACTGACTTGAAGCATCTTTCAGATCGCGTTTTAGCAGTTTCTAAATTGTTTATTAAGCTGAAAGAAGAAAAAATTGATTTTTCTGAAAAAGCAAACTATGAACTAACTGCAATATTTGGTAAATTAAAAATCATGCAGAATTTAGTTATTAAAGTATTAAAGGAAGACAATTTACATCTTGCTCATAAGATTATAAAACATGAAAACAAGGTAGATGAAATTGTGCAAAAAACTAATAGCAATCATCTGGAAAGAATGAATCAAGGAATGTGTTCATTGAAAAAAGGAAAATATTTTGCAGAAATTTTGATGAATTTAGAGAGAATTGGAGATCATGCAGATAATATCGCTTATGCGGTTGTTGACAGGTTTAGGTATAAATAGATATGCAAATTAACACATTAACATTCTCAAACCGATGACGAAGTTTTAATGTTAAAATGTTAGTATGTTTATATGTTAAAATAATCAAATGTTTGGAAATTGGATAGATCTGATAACAATTTTTTATTTAGTTGCCCATTTTGCTGATGGAATGAAAAGAGGTTTTTATTCTATCGTAGTTAATATGGGAAGTTTTTTAGTTTCTTTGTTTGTTTCTTTTTTAACTTATAGTTATTCCTCGTATTTTTTAGTTCAAAACTTTGCGATAGAAATGACATATGCCAATGTTATAGGATTTTTTCTCAATATGTTTATTCTTAAATTTGTACTTTTAATTATTTCTCGCAGGGTGCTCCCAGATTCACTATTTGTAATTAATAAATCAATACAGAGAAGAATCGTAAGCGGATTCGCTTCGTTTTCTTATAGTGCGATTGTTGTTTTTTTACTAATGTCAATAACTTTTTCGTTTTCACTACCGAACTTTTTAAAAAATGAATTTAATTTCTCAATGTCAGGCAGTTTTATTGCGAAAGATCCAGTAAAAATAAATAATTATCTGCATAATATATTTGGAGATATGCTTAAAACAACAATGAATAAACTAGATTTTTTAACAGTAGAAGTTGGAGATAACAAAAAAATAGACCTTGATTTCACTGTTTCTAATTTTAATATTAATGAAAACTTAGAAAACGATATGTTGGAACTGATTAATAGAGAAAGAATTTCAGCAGGACGCAAAACTCTTATTGTGGACGAAAAAGCCAGAGAAACGGCTAGAAAGCATGGAATAGATATGTTTAGCAATGGATATTTCTCGCATATAAGCCTTGAAGGAGAAAGTCCTTCTAATCGTATGAAGGAAGGAGGCGTTGAATTTAATTTTTCAGGAGAAAATCTTGCTCTTTCTAAAGATCTGTCATCTGCTCACAAAGGTCTTATGAATAGTCCCGGGCACAAGAAGAATATTCTCAGTCCATTTTTTTACAGAGTGGGTATTGGTGTTATTGATGGCGGAAAATATGGAATAATCTTTGTCCAGAATTTTGCGGATTAAAATTAGCTTTTTCAGTTTTTCAATAAAAAAAGCAGTCAATTTATGAAATTAAAATTATGAAAAAACATTCATCCAGAAAATGCGCAAAAGGAAAAACGGGATTTAGAACTCCAAGCGTTTTTAAAATTTCTGCTGACAAGAAGAATAAATTTTATAAAACAAAAAATAAAATAAAGAAATAGCAAGCATGGTAAGTGAAGTTTGGTTTTATGCAAATACGCGAAGCTTAATTTATCTTCTGATTTTTATTTTACGACAATTTTGTTTTCTGTTATAATATAAATAATATATATGGTAATAATAAATCAATACGATAATTTAACCATTTAATATCATTTTTAATAATCATTAACTTAAAAAGCGTATGAAAATACTCAAAATTAGAACTGTCAGCTTCTCTTTGTTGATTCTTGCAGTCTTTGCTTTTCCGTGCGTAGCCCAAAACATTTCTAAAGAAAAAAATATGGGAACAGCGCCAGAAACAAATGAAAAAGCGGTACAGCAACAAAATCAGGGAGAAGAACAGGAGATTCAAAATCAGGCAATAGAACAGGCGGGAACCAGTCAAGATCCTGACATTGGAGATAATGACAATGGAAAAAATAAAGACGAAATCGGCATAGAACAGATTGCGGAAGAAAATAATGGAAACGATTCAGAAAAAGGAAAGAAAGTTCAAAATCAGATAGATCAAAATCAAAAAAATCCAAGAGAGCAAAGGCGGAGTCGCGTAGCTAACGCGGTTCATGAAATGCTGGCAGTCGCAGAAAGAAATTCAGGTATTGGACAGCAGATTAGAACAATTGCTCAAAATCAAAATCAGGAGCAAGAAGAAATGGAAAGTGCTTTACAAACTACAAAGAAAAGGAGCGGAATCGTTAAATTTTTTATAGGTCCAAACTATAAAGAACTTAAAAAAGTAGAAGATCGTTTGGAAAATAACAAAAATCGTTTGGCAAAGCTAAAAGAATTGCGCGTGCAATTAGAAAGTAGCGCTGACGCAGAAATTCTAACTCAACAAATTCAAATTATGGAGCAAATTGAAGCAGAGTTAGAAAATGAAGCAAGAAAAGAAAAGAAAGGCATTAGCTTGTTTGGCTGGTTGTTTAGGTGGATGGCAAA
This sequence comes from Candidatus Moraniibacteriota bacterium, assembly GCA_030638895.1. Lineage (GTDB taxonomy): Bacteria > Patescibacteriota > Minisyncoccia > JAHIHE01 > JAGLIN01 > DAOWDS01. Next base: position 16,829 of record DAOWDS010000056.1, read on the forward strand.
GTAGCAAAGAAAATTTACAGGAAATATTAGTTGCCACTTTAATGTGGCAACTTTTTTATTAATTAAGTTGACAAGAGGTAAATTTGTGATAAAATATTATCATTGTAAAGAAATTATTACCGTAAAATTACTGGAAATAAAGCTATTATTGCCAAGAAGAAAGTAAATCAAAAATCATTTTCAACTTTATAAGCTTTTAATTTTTTCAGCCTATGGCTGATCTCCTCCAAAAGCGGACAGGCTGTCTTTGGCGGAAACTTTATAACTAACCATAAAACATATGCCCAGACAACACCAAATTGATAAATTTCGCAATATTGGAATTATTGCGCACATAGATGCCGGAAAGACGACAGTTTCCGAGCGAATTTTATTTTACACGGGAATTAGCCATAAAATAGGCGAAGTTCATGACGGGGAAGCCACTATGGATTGGATGGAGCAGGAACAGGAAAGAGGAATTACGATTACATCTGCCGCGACAACCTGTTTTTGGAAAGATTGTCAAATAAATATCATAGATACTCCCGGACATGTTGATTTTACTGCGGAAGTTGAAAGAAGTTTGAGAGTGCTTGATGGAGGGGTTGTTGTTTTTGACGGAGTGGCTGGAGTTGAATCTCAAAGCGAAACTGTTTGGCATCAGGCTGATAAATATAATGTTCCAAGAATTTGTTTTATAAACAAGATGGATAGAACAGGAGCAGATTTTTATAAAGGATTTAACTCTATTCTCGAAAGATTAAACAAGAACGCGGTTGCTATCCAGCTTCCAATTGGAGCGGAAGAGAATTTTGAAGGAGTGATAAATCTTATAAATAGAAAAACGTATTATTTTGAAGGAGGTCATGGAGAAAATGTAGTTGAAAAAGAAATACCGGAAGAAATGAAAAAAAAAGTTGAAAACTGGAGAGCTGAAATGGTTGAAAAGGTTATTGAACATGACGACAAACTGATGGAAAAATATTTAGCTAGCGAAGAAATTACAGAAGAAGAGCTAGAAGAAGGAATAAGAAATGCTACAATTAATAATAAAATTTTTCCAGTTATGACTGGAACGGCTTTAAAAAATAAAGGAATTCAGCTTATCCTTGACGCCGTCATAAAATATCTTCCTTCTCCGATTGATATTCCTCCCGTTATTGGGATTAATCCAAAAACCGAAGAAGAAGAGCCAAGAAACGCGGACGATAATGAGCCTCTTTCAATTTTGGCTTTCAAAATTGCAGCCGATCCGTTTGTCGGACAACTGACGTTTTTTAGGGTATATTCCGGGTCTCTTAAGACTGGTTCTTATGTTATGAATTCAACCACTGGTAAAAAAGAAAGAATTGGGAGAATTCTTCGAATGCACGCGAATCACAGAGAAGAAATGGAAGAAATTTTTGCCGGTGATATTGCGGCAACTGTCGGGTTGAAAGATACTACAACAGGAAATACTTTATGTGATGAAAAAAATATAATTGTATTGGAAAAAATTACTTTTCCAGAGCCTGTTATTTCAATAGCTGTTGAGCCGAAAACTAAAGCCGATCAAGAAAAGATGGGAATGGCTCTTAAAAAACTTTCCGATGAAGATCCGACTTTCAGAGTCCATACTGACGAGGAAACAGGACAAACTATTCTTTCCGGAATGGGAGAGCTTCATTTAGAAGTTTTAATTGACAGAATGCTTCGCGAAATGAAAGTTGAGGCAAATATCGGAAGGCCTAGAGTCGCCTATAGAGAAACAATAAAAGATGAAGCGCAAGCTGAAGGAAAATATGTTAGACAATCTGGAGGACGCGGACAATATGGGCATGTATGGATTCGGATTGAACCGCTTGAAAGAGGGTCTGGTTTTGAATTTGTTGACGAAATTAAAGGCGGAGTAGTTCCTCAAGAATATATAAAACCAACTCAAAAAGGAATTGAAGAGGTTCTTACAAAAGGAATTATTTCCGGTCATCCTGTTATAGATGTTAGAGCAACTTTATATGACGGTTCTTATCACGAAGTTGATTCGTCTGAGTCAGCTTTCAAAATTGCTGGTTCAATCGCTTTCCAGGCAGCTTTCAAAAAAGCGGATCCCGTTATCCTTGAGCCTATTATGAAAGTTGAAGCCATAACTCCGGAACAATTTATGGGCGATGTCGTGGGAGATTTAAGTTCAAAGCGCGGACAAATTGAAAATATGGGAGAGAGAGGACAGTCTAAAGTAATAACCGCCCTAGTTCCTCTTTCTTCAATGTTTGGTTATGCCACGCAGATTAGATCAATGACACAGGGTCGTGGAAATTACAGTATGGAATTTGACCATTATCAGGAAGTTCCCAAAAATGTCGCAGATGAAATTATTGGAGAAAAAGATAAAAAATAAGATAAAATGTTAGTTTAATAAACATTGATAAAAGTATGCTAATCCGGTATACTTTTATTGTGCATTAGCTGCTTAAAATTTATTTTTTATAAACAAATAAAAAATCTAGTAAAATCGCTATTTTGTATTTTAAAGGTCGAAATGTTTAATCATTAATTTTAAAAAGGAAAAAATATAATATGTTAAAAATAAAAAGTATGAAAAAACTATTGAGTATCGTAATGGTTTTTGCTTTTATTGTTAGCTTGCTTCTTACAAATGCTCCTTTTTCAGAAGCAACAGAAACAATGGTCAGCTCTGAAAACCAAATGCTTCATTTTGTAATGCAAGTTAGATGGGGGAATGTAATCGATGAATCTGAAAATATCGATAAAGCTAATTTTGACGGTTCTGTAAGTGTTTCTGAAAATGCCAAAGTAAGCCTTCAAAGAACATTGCTTTTTGAAAAACACAATGAAGACGCTGATAAAATTCTTTCTAAAAAAGATTCTGTTTCATGGACTTCTTTAATTTATAATCATTATGACGGAGTAAAAGTCGCTGTTTCTTCGCCGGCTGACAATAATATCATAATAAATACTGTCGCTGGAAGTGTAACAAAAACCGCGCAAGAACTTTATAATCTAACAGACCAGTATGTAGAAGATCTTGGAGATGGTAGAGAAATTGTGATTAATGTATATCCAGCGCAGAAAAACTCAAGCTTTTTCTTGAAAATTTTTTGGGGCAAGATTGATAAGCAGGAATATAATGAAAGAAGATGCGCTGCTGGGACAGAGGGAACAGCAAGGTGCTTGCTTCCGCTATTAAACGCTGATGGCTCATTTAAAATTGATAGCGGTGGAACGCTAAATCTTATAAAGCCATTGCGATTTGAATCTCCAGACAAGATAGAGTCTCAATCTGATACTGCAATAAGCTGGACATCCCGTCTTTATGGAGGAGTGGACGGAATTCTTGTTAACCTCAAATTGGACGCAGACGAGCTTGATGATGAAGATACTGTCACTATCACTTTTAATAATCACGAAGGAGAAGATAAGTTTCCGAAAAATTATAGTATTTTAGATTTGTATCATAATCAATATACAGAAGATATTGTAGCGAGCGGATACGGAGTTGCTTTTCAGGTTTGGAAAAAAGCAAATAAGCATCTAATCAGAGTAAAAAACAAGATGACGGTTTATATGATTGAAGATGGCGTAAAGCAGCCCATTCCTTCAGAAGAAGTTTTGGCAAGCCAGGGCTTAACTTTTGATGATGTTGAAGTTATAGAGCAAGAAGAAGCTGACACATATGCTGATGGTGACGCGATAAATTATGCCGATGGAACAATTGTTCAGGAAGAAGGGGCTCCGGAAGTTTATGTAATTGAAAATGGAGAGAAAAAACATATTCAAGATCCAAACGCTTTTACTAGCCTTGGCTATAGCTGGAGAAAAATTGTCAGAGTAAAATCTGGTATTTTGGGTCTTTATAGAAGCGGAGTCGCGATGCAAGCTAATTCAATTCATCCCGAAGGAGCTTTAATTCGAGTGGCTGGAAATCCAAAGGTATATGTTATTGAAGGAGGAAAAAGAGTTCCAATTTCAGATATTCAACTTTTTAACGCTCGCAAATATGACTGGAGCAAAGTCCTTGTAGTCAACGAGAATCAGGCAAATAAATTTCAAATAGGGGAATCTTTAGCGTATCCGGACGGAAGCTTGCTTAAAGCTAAAAATGGCAAAATTTATATGATCAACCAGAACAAAAAACAGTGGATTAGGTCAGCGGATGATTTTAGAAAAGCAGGATATAAAGCGGAAAAAGTTCTTGATGTTGATGATTCTACATTAGAAAGCTTTAAAGATGGACTTGATGTTGTCGCGGACGATATTGTAGAATAAATTTTGTTTAAAATAGTAGTGAAAAAGAAGCTCCAAAGATCGGAGCTTCTTTTTATTTTCTTTTTGAATTAGTAAAACTTGAATATTATAATAATGGATAAAAAATGGAAATAGAGAACAGTATGGTAATACATATTACCATACTGTTTTTGTTTAAAATTTTTTGTTCTTTAAGTCTAATCAAAAAAAGTCGCAATTTAGTCTAATCCCAAAAAATCGCAATATACTTTGATACTTGGGAGTTTCAAAGTATAGCAGCATTGTTGCTGATGATTAAATTTTGGTTTATTGAGACACTACTTTGTTTCTGTGAATTAACAAATCAGCAAGAATAAGCGCGTAGACTAAACGAAGAAAATTTGCTATAATTATTGTAATAAACAAAGAATAATTATGTCTCAAGTAAAGAAAAAACATATTTTATCAAAAATTATAGCCTTACATTTATTAGTCGGCGTTTTTTTCGCGCCTTTTTCTTTTTTCGCGCAGGCTTCAGGTCCGATTGTTCCTAAAATAATTTCCAGGGCGGAATGGGGAGCGGATGAATCTAAGATGAACTGGCCGACAGAATACGCGCAAGTTGAAAAAATTGTTGTTCATCATACGGCAAGTTCAAATTTGGTTCCGGACTCGGACGGAAGTGGGGAATACAAAAGCATGATTGATAACATTTACAGTTATCATAACAGCAAGAAAACTTGGTATGACGATAACGGAGAATATATAGGCTTTGGAGATGTTGGATATAATTATTTAATTGATCCTAATGGGAACATATATGAAGGAAGGTCTGGCGGAAACGGAGTCATAGCAGGACATGTCAATAATTATAATATCGGAAGCGTCGGGATTGCGATTCTTGGAAGATATCAGCATTATATTAATAGTGAAAATAAAACTGTATTATCACATCCGATAACTTCTGTTATTAAAAAATCATTAGAGAATTTAATTGGCTGGCTTGCGGCGAATAATAGCATAGATTTAAATAAAATAAGTAATTTTCGAGGAAAAGATATTGATGGAGTAGTGGGACACAAAGAACTGGCTCCAACGATTTGTCCTGGAGACGAATTATATAAAGAATTAAGCTCAATACAAACTAACGCGAGCATTGTTAAAAAAGAATATAATCAATACGCTTATCAAATAGGCGGAGACAAATCTATTTATATTATTGAAGATGGATATAAAACAAAATTCAGTTCAAAAGACAAACTACCAAGTTCTTATAGAAGTAAAATCATAAAGCCGATCTCAAAATCACAGCTTGACGCGTATAAATATAAAAATATTGTTGTTTATCCAGACGGAAGCCTTCTCCAGGAACTCAATACAGCGAAGGTTTATTATTTGGAAAACGGGCAGAAAAGGTCAATGGAAATGACTGGAGAAGAATTTGCGAAAATGGGTTTTTCGTCAAGCGACATAAAAAAAGTTTTTGCAAGCGATTTGAAAATATATGAAAATGGAAAAATTATTAAGTATGTTGCTGACGGAGAATTATTAACGGATAAAAACGGAAATGTATTTTTGACGGAAGACGGAAAAAAAAGAAAATTTACTTCGGCGCAGATGTTTGAATATTTAAATTATGAATGGGAAAACATAAAAACGGATCCGTATCTCAGTTTTTATCTAGAAGGTTTTAATATGATTTATCCCGACGGAACGTTGATTAGAGAAATAAATAAAAATGAAGTATATCTCGTCAAAGATAAGCAAAGAAAGAAAATTTTTTCAAACAGTCTGATGAGTGTTCTTGGATATAAGACAGAAGATGTTCTTTCTATAACAGAAGATGAATTTAATCATTTTCCAGAAGGAGAAATGGTTAAATATCCAGATGACACTTTAGTAAAAGCAGAAAATTTTCCTGTAATTTATCTTATTAACAATGGCAAGCGAAAAGAATTTACTTCTGCCGTACTTTTTGAAAAGTCTGGGTATAAATGGAAAGATATTATAAGAATAACAAAAGAGGAAATAAAAAATTATCCTCTGGATGGAAGGGTTTTATATCCAAATGGATCATTAATAAAATCCACGAACAATCCTGCCATATATCTATTGGAGTCCGATAAAAAAAGAATGATAACCTCAGATATTTTGTTTGAAAGATTAGAATATGATTGGTCTGATATTGTTTCGCTTAGTCCGAGCGAAATTGGAGAATATCAAGCTGGCAAAATTTTAACTTATCCCGACGGGACTTTAATCAAGAAAGAAGGATTTCCAGCGGTTTATAAAATTGAGGATGAAAAAAGAAAAGAATTTACATCGCTTGCTCTTTTTGAAAAAACTAATAGCAGATGGTCAGATGTTATAGTATTAAATAGCGAGGAGTTTTCAGTATATTTGGATGGAGGAAATCTAAAATATCCAGAAAGCGCTTTGATTAAAGAAAGGGGTGATGGTAAAATTTATGTAATTAAAGAGGGCGAAGCTGAATGGATTAAGACTGCGGAAGAATTTATTAAAGCAGGTCATAAGTGGTCTAATATTATTGAAATTTCAAAAGATGAGATGAAACTTTATATAACATCTAAAGAAGCGATTGACAAGTCGATCACGGACAATAAAGTTTCGGAAATTAATGATGAAAATAAACAAGATAGCTCTAGCCATCATGCTAGCATGCCAGACGGGCAGGAGACTGGATTCATCGATGATAATGACGAAGAGCCAAAAATGAGAGTTGCTATATATTCAGTTAAAAATAGCGATGAAGATATTATTATTACGGCAAATGGCGCCTATTCTGTGAATTATTATAATTCAGACGGAACAATAAATAAAACTGAAGAAAAATCAGCAAATGAGCAAACAACGATTCAATATTTTAGCTCGGATTCTTATGTAAGATTTATTCCTTCTCTGGAAAATGTAATTTTGAAAGTTTTAACATATAACGATTTATCATGGAATAAAGCTGTGAACGATAATGAATTTAGAGGAAATATTGAAATCAAATATTCAAACATATCACAGAAATTATGGGTTATAAACGAATTATCTTTAGAGGATTATGTTAATGGAATAGCCGAAGCTTTAAATGACAGTCCGGAAGAATATCTTAGATCTTTTGGCGTGATTGCAAGAACTTACGCAATGTATTATATTAAAAAAGGAGGCAAGCATTCTGGCGAGCCGTTTCATTTGAAAAACAGTAGAAATGGAAATGGAAACGATCAAGTTTACAAGGGATATAACTTTGAGACGAGAGCCCCAAAAATTGTTGCGGCCAATAAATCAACAGCGGGTTATATAATTAATTATTATTATAATAATAATAATAAACCAATCGTCGCGGCGTATTCTTCAGATTCCGGAGGAACGACGAAAAATGCCTGTGATGTTTTAAGCAAGACATATTGCGGTGATGAGTATGCGTATCTCCATGGCGGAGTGGAAGACCCAGAAAACACAGCGCACAATCAGATAAAAATTTCCGCAAGCCACGGCGCTGGAATGAGCGCTGTAGGAGCATATCAAATGGCTATGGACGGAAGTTTATGGCAAGATATTATAAAACATTATTATATGGGAGTTGAGATTGAGAAGTATTATTAAATTAAATTGTTGTATTGCTAAATTGTTACACCATTTTTAGTTTAATTGAAATATTCTGATGATTTATGGTTTTATTGATTGTAACAGACAGAAGATTCTGAACTACATTCAGAATGACAAGACGATTAAGTTTAAAATAATGCTGCTATATTTAATATAAATAAAATATTAACATAAAAAATATGAAAAAAGCCATAAAAAAAATATTAATATCTTGTAATGTTTTTGTTTCTTTACTTGTTGTTGGAATAAATAATGTTAGCGCGCAAGTTTCCGTTAATATATCAAATCCGATCGTGACTAGTGATTTTGCTACGCTTGTCGCAAATTTTTTAAAATGGATTTTGTCTGTTGCTGGAGCCTTAACTCTTCTTATGCTTGTTACTGGAGGAGTTCTTTATATAACATCATCTGGAAATGAACAGAAAGTTGAAATTGCAAAGAAAATAGTTACTTGGACTATTTTAGGATTGATTTTAATTCTTGCTTCGTATGCAATAATAGTCGTGCTGGATACGATTTTAACCGTGTAGCATAAATTTTAAGGACTTGCTATAAATAATTAATTTTAATTTTGACTTATGCCAAAAAAAGTTTATATCATTATCTTAAATTGGAACAACGAAGAAGATACTATTGAATGCATAAGATCTCTTAAAAAAATAAACTATAATGATTATAAAATTATAATCGTTGATAATGGTTCAGAAGAGAAATCTGTATTAAAAATAAAAAAACAATATTCTGAAATATGTATTATTAAGAACAAAAAAAATCTTGGTTTTGCTGGTGGCAATAATATTGGTATAAAATACGCGATTAATAATGGAGCTGATTATGTTTTACTTATAAATAATGATACAATTGTTGATGAAGACTTTTTAAATAAACTAGTTGAAGCGGGGGATTCAAACGAAAGTGTCGGTCTTGTTGGCTCAAAAATATATTTTTATAGCGAGCCAAACAGAATCTGGTTTGCGGGAGGAAAGGTTAATTGGCTGAAAAATAAAGGAACACATATTGGATTAGATGAAATTGACAAAGGTCAGTATGACAAGATTAACGATGTCGGCTATCTGACCGGCTGTTGCTTATTAATTAAAAGAGAGGTTATTGAGCAAATAGGCGCATTGAAAGAAGATTATTTTCTTTATTATGAAGATACTGATTTTTCGCTTCGAGCGCGAAATATTGGATATAAATGCGTGTATGTTCCAGAATCAAAAATTTATCACAAAATTTCAAGGTCAACTAAACCAGGTTCCGCAAGCTATGTTTATTATCATGCCAGAAACGGCCTTGTTATGGCAAAACGAACAGGTTCATTTTTAAATAAAATTATTTTATATCCCTATTGCTTATTTTTGTTTTTAAAGCAGATTATTAAAATTATTTTTATTGCCACAAAAAGAGAATGGGCATTCGCAGTTTTGAAAGGAGAAAAAGATTTTTTATTGGGGAAAATGGGAAAAGCGAAATAGAAATAGTTTCAAACTTACTTACACAAAAGATAAAAAATTGACATTTTTTATTTTTTATAATAATATCATTTTAGGATAATGGAGGGAAGTAGATTGATAAATCCAAATGCAAAAAAATTAAATCTGGAAATAGATGAAGCAATAAGAGTTACTGAAGATTGTTTAAAGGAGAAAAAAGCAAAATTTCAATGCAATTTTAGAAAAATAATTTTTCTTCGTATTGCATGTTTGGCTATTTCAATGATAATTGTTTTTTACGTTTTTATTATTGAAAAAGAATTTAATTTATTTTATATAACATTGTCATACTTTCATGCGTTGTTGATTGTTGCGATTTCTATGGTCATCATTTTTATATCTTCATATGTTGTCAAAAAAGACATGGTTTATATGAATAACCTGCTTGAAGATATAGAATCTCTAAAATGGCTTAAAACAAGGACTCAAACGCAAAAAATATGGTTGATAGAGTTAAAAAATAGCACCACAAAATAAAAAAAGAGTTATTTGAACTCTTTTCTTTTTATTTTAGGACTTACGTGTTTGCAGGTGTCCGACACCTTAAATATGACAAATACGTAAGTCCTAATTCAATAAAAAAATAATTAAAACTTAAATTTTCCCACTAAATACCCAACTCCAAATGGTCCTTCGTAGCTTAATTTTTCAAATTTATATTTCAAGTTTGATAGAGCGCCGAGCAAAATTATAATAGACCGCAATCCGCATTCTCCAGCTTCTTCAACTAAAGTTGAATCCAAGTTTAATATTTCGTCAACTTTATTTTTCTCCAGCAGCTCTATCAAAAGCTCATCAAACTTTTTTCCTTCTGGGGAATATCCAGCAGGCGCTCCGGACGTTAGGCGATGAGAAAGATCGCCACTGGCGACCAGGGCAACATTTTTTTTCACGCTTTCTATAATTTCATAAATTGTTTCTCCAAATTCAAAATGTTTCTGATAATCAACATAACAAAAAGCCATTGAAACAAGTTTGCTTTTAGAAATATGTTTTTTGAGAAAAAATAGTGGAACCATAACTCCATAGTCAATAGAAATGCCATCGCCAACAAGCTCAATCGGTATATCCCTTGAATCCGTGGCGCTTTTTATACTTGCTCCTAAATCAATGTCATTTTCAATTTCCATTGAAGTATTATCGCCAAATTGCGAAAAATCGCCACGAAGATATTTTGCGCTATTTATAGACATAGCATCTATTTGAACATGACCGTGAGGGGAAATGATAATAATGGTATCAATTTCTTTTTTTTTGATTTGATTTCCAAGCTCGTTCATAGCGCGCGCGGTTGATTTAATTCGCGCAAAATAATCTTTTCCAATAGAAGGAATTAAAAGCGGGGGATGAGGGCAAATTGAAGCGAATTTTAACATAGATTTAGATTAGGAATTAAGAATCAAGAATCAAGAATTATGAACAAATCCCCTCGAAACATTTTATCATCCCCCTTATTAGAGAAAGGGCTATATTCAAATTATGTCCAAACTTTCTCCGCATTTACCGCATTTCCCGCCTTGATCAAATCGCTTGATATAAAATCCGATTCTTTCTATGGCAAGTTCATCGCACTTTGGGCAATATGTATTTTCACTGGAATTTCCAGGAATATTTCCCGCGTAAATATATTTAAGTCCGGCTTTTTTTCCAATGCCACAAGCTTCGCGGATTGTTTTAATATTAGTATTGGAAATATTCTTCATTTTATATGAAATTTCTCCGGAAAAAGCGCTTAAATGCCAGGGAGTTTCACTGCCCAGTTCATTAAAAATAAATTTAGCGATATTTTCAAGCATTTTTTTATTGTCGCTTAAAATTGGAATTAAAAGAGTTGTGATTTCAATCCATATTTTTAGTTTTTTTATTTGCTTTAAATTTTCCAAAACTGGATCAATTTTTGCTCCACAATGAGTTTTATAAAATTTATTATCAAAAGATTTCAAATCTACATTAACCGCGTCAAGATATGGTCTGATTAATTTTAAAGTTTCCTTGCTCATAAAACCATTTGTCACCCAAATATTTTTTATCCCCACTTCTTTTGCCAGCTTCATTGTATCAAGCGCGTATTCAAGAAAAATAGTCGGCTCGGTATATGTATATGATATGCTTGGGCATTTATTTTCAATCGCCTGCGCGACTATTTTGCTCGGCGATAAATTTTGTCCTATATCTAACTGGCTTTTATCATTTTTCACTAATTGTGATATTTGCCAGTTTTGGCAATTTCCGCATCTCAGATTACATCCGACCGTCGCAATTGAAAGTGAATGAGTTCCAGGAAGAAAATGGAACAATGGTTTTTTTTCAATTGGGTCAATACTATTTGAAATTGCTTTTCCATAGTTCAAGGCATATAATTTTCCATTTATATTTTTTCTCACTCCGCAAATCCCAAAATTTTCAGGCACAATAAAACACCTATGCGAACAGGTGTTGCATTGAACTTTATTATTTCCAAGCTTTTGATATAGATACGATTCTTTCATAAAATTAAATTGTTGTATTGTTATTTTACCACTTATAGCCTTTGAAGCAAGAAAAAAAGAGCCCACAAAAATGAATTCTGGGGCGTGATATTTATTTACTCTTCAGAACTGTTTTGTTAAATCTGCAATAACTTCAAATCCCTCTTTAACTATTGCAAGATCCTTTCCTTGTCTAAAAAGCTGTTTATCTTTCATTCCTTCCATATCAAGTTGATCTAAAAGGTTGTCCTGAGAAAGGTCCAGTTCGTCAACTTTAATTGGCCATAATCTCAAACTACCTGCTGTAATTTCATCAATTACAATAAGAATACCATCTTCTATAATTCCATATTCAAGCTTAAAATCAATCAATTGATATCCCAATTTTCTAAAAGCGTTTTCCAAAACAATGAAAATTCTTTCATTAAGATCTTTCATTGTCTTAAAATAGCCGTCTAGATCTTTGACTTGAACAAATCTTTCGTCAATAAATGGATCATGCAAGAAGTCATCTTTGTAAGAAAATTCCGTCCATAAATCCTTAAAATGATGTCCGGCTAAAAGATCGGTCATTCGTTCAAGAATTGATCCGTAAGCCACTCTCCTTGTTATAACTTCGAGTGGAAGTTTCTTGTTCAACTTTTTTGCAAGAAACATGTCGCCTGATAATGCACGGAGATAATGAGTAGGGATTCCATTCTCATTGAGAAGTCTGAAAATATTGGCATTTGTGATAAAATCTATCTTGTTTTTCCCTGGCATTATTTTATGTTTTTCTCCGTCTCCTGCAGTAATATCACTTTTAAATTTAACAATCACTAAGTCAGGATTTTTTGGATGTTCATAAACTTTTTTTGTTTTTCCTTCAATTATTAAACTTCCTACTTCAACATCTATCAAAATTATCAGCTCCTATTTTTATTTTTACTCCTTAAATTTTTAAGGTACTTTACCTTGTGTTTATATATAACCGAAAATGAAAAGTTTGTCAAAAAAAAGATATCAAGTTTTTTATTATCAACTCAATATCTCGATATTTATTTATTGTCCTAAAATTTCCTTAAAAAGTAATGGTTCATCTTTGAGGATATATGATGGCATGAATGCCTCATTCCATTTATTAAGATTTTTCTTATTTTGGAAAATTTCCTTCAAAGTTTTATTCCATCTTCGTACATCACTTTCTGTTGCCCCAAGCTCTGGAGAAATTCTCAACTTACCGCTTGGAATAGCATGTTGTATAGAAATAGGATTAGGTCTTTTATGTGTCTGGAATATTTTCAGCAAATTGTCTGATTGCTCAAAAGATTCAGATGATTGATTTCGTAATTTCTTTTCCATTTCTTCTGGTTCATGAACATTAAATGCAGCAAGTTGCAATATTCTATAAGCATCTTCAGTACCAAGTCCAAAATCAAGTCCTATTTTTTTCAAGATTTCTTTTGCCTTACTTGAAGCATAGTTTCCACGAGATTCAACTATTTCCAAAATCATATTGTCCGGATAAACAACTAGTCCATTCAATACTCTGCTTATTGTTTTCAGTGAATGAATTGTTACATGAAAAAGATCAGGCCAAGCAACTCTTTCAACAGAAGATTGTTCAATGGCTCTCTCTTCCCATGTTTCAATATTTTCTATCAATGAACTAGAAAATCCTTTTGCTAATCTCGCCATTCCTCTTAACTGTTCAGCGGAAATAGTATTTCTTTTGTGCGGCATAGTAGAAGAACCCATTTGTTTTTTTCCAAACGGCTCTTGATAAATTGGTTTTCCACTTCTTGCACCTAAACGTATGTCTATTGCAATTTTGTCAATAGAAAGAACGAGTTGATTAAGAGCTCCAGCGACTGGGGTATAAAGTTCTCTTGGCATAATTTGAGTTGCTCCAAAGAAGGGTTCAAATCCTAATATTGTTAAAGCTTCTTTTTCAACTTTAGGGCTTAAGCCTCCATAGTTTCCAATTGCTCCAGAAAGTTTGGAATATTTCAATACCTTTATTGCCTGTTGCAAATTTTCGAAACTAATTTGAAGATCTCCAAGCCATGTTAAACAACGTTTACCAAACGTTTGTAATTCAGCTTCTTGACCATGAGTCCTACCAATCATTATGGTATGCTGATATTCCAGGGACATTCTGGTTAAAATTTCTTGAAGTTGCATAAAATCTTTTATTACAAAAGAAATCGACTCCTTTAGCATACTTGCAAAAGGCGCTTCTTCTGTATCATAGGAAGTCATGCCATCACTATGAAGATGCAATTTCAGATTTTCTGGTAAAAACCTTCTGCGTTCTTCCAAAAAAGCGTTTAAATCATGTCTAAGATCTTCTTCAAGCTGTTTCCAATGAGTTATATCTATTGGATTATCAATAAGAATTTTGTGAATTCTATCAGAATCTTCTTGTGAGATTTGACCCAGATTTGCTTTTGCTTTAATCACTGCCAATTCTGTCTTTTGCCAAAGAAATAGCTTATTTTCATCAGACCAAATTTTGTTAATGATTTCTTGCCTATACCTTTCTATCATCTTGATCAACCTCTTTTGTTTATGTTAATTTTAAAAAGAACATCACTTTTTTAGCGACCCTCCTTTAAAGCAATATTACCAATTCCGCGTTTTTTGTCAAACTTAAAACAAACTGCTATAATAACTGTATGAAAAAGCGAATTTTTATAACAATAGATCTGCCGGATGAAATCAAAAGAGCGCTTCTGTCTTATGAAAAAAGATGGAAGAATTTGCATGTAAAATGGACAAATTTCTATAAGTTGCACATTACAGTCAGATTTTTAGGAGAAGTAGATAGAAAGGGATTAGAATTAATTTTATCAGCGGTCAAAAAAACCGCTTCAGCAATTAAACCATTTGACGCGCGTCTTGACAGAATAGTTCTAGGACCAGATCCCGCTCAAGCAAGGATGTTTTGGGCGATAGTACATATTGACGCCAATATAATAAACCTAAAACGAACTATTGAGCAAAATTTAAAAATTTCTGGATTTGAAATGGAAAATTGTGAATTCAAGCCGCATATTACTCTTGCTCGAGCAAGAGGGAATCATCTTAAGGGGAAACAAACAAACATTGTTTTAAAAAATATGAAATTTAAGACCGAAAGCATAGAAATTATGGAAAGCCAGCTTGGGCCGAATATAGAGAAATATAAGCTTATTGAAAGTTTTGAGTTAACTTCTTAGCTTCTTGGACTTGAGAAATGAACTATGATTCAAACAAAAATTTTAGACGTAAAAATAAATAAAATCACGACAAAAGAAGTTCTTGAAAAAATCAAGAGTTTTTTATTATCAGATAAACAACATTATATAGTTACGCTTAATCCAGAAATGCTTGTTGAGGCTCAAAAAAATAATTATTTTAAAAAAATTATAAATGAGGCTGATGTTGTCATTCCGGATGGAATAGGAATAATGCTTGCGAACAAATTTTTAAATCATAAAACATTGTCAGAAAAAATTACAGGTATTGATTTGATTTATAAAATTTGTGAAGCAGGTTTTATAAAAGATAAAAAATTATATTTATTGGGAGCGAAAGAGGGGATAGCCGAAGAAGCCGCGAAAGTTTTATCTAAAAAATATGGTTATTTGAATGTTGTGGGCGCGGAGGAAGGAATACCGGCTGAAATTTCCAATTTCCAATTTCCAATTTCCAATAAATTTTCAATTTTTAATTTTAAAATACTAAGGCAAGTTGTAAAGAAAATAGTAAGAATTTGTGGTTATAGGAAAAAGATTCTGAAACAATCATTCGACTATACTCATGATGACATTGTTCAGGATGACAATCAAGTGAATAAATCATGCAATCATTTAATCCAAAGAATAAACAAAGTACAGCCCGATATGCTCTTCGTTGCGTTTGGCGCGCCAAAACAGGAAGAATGGATTTATACAAATCTAAAAAAATTGCCAAGCGTAAAACTGGCGATTGGAGTTGGAGGATCGTTTGATTTTATATCAGGTAAAGCTAAGCGCGCGCCTTTGATTTTTCAAAGATTAGGATTTGAGTGGTTGTGGCGGTTAATATTGGAACCGCGAAGGATAAAACGGATTTATAACGCAACAGTGAAATTTGGATGGATGGTTTTGAAAAAATAAAAAAAGGGCTATTATTCTGATTCTATCAAACCAAAACCCTTTTAAAATATTTCCACTTGAATTTTAATTCCACCAAAAGTTCTTTCCGATGATTTACATTACATTGAGAACATGTTACTATTGTCAATCCTACAATTTCCCAAAAGAATTTTGTACTTTTTCCGCATTTTGCGCACGCCAAAATTCTTCCTGAGAATTTGCTGTTGCACATTTGGCATATGCCGCTATTTTTACTTTTTGTGGATATTTTTCTTCCGCAATTATCACATAGATTTTCATCCTCTTTTGATCTCAAAAAATCTTGCGAC
>DAOWDS010000011.1 GCA_030638895.1 Candidatus Moraniibacteriota bacterium
AACAATTTTTTTCTGGTTTTTCTCCTTGTCCATGGCAATCCTTGCATATTTCAACTTGAGCAAATGTTCCTAAAATAGTTCTTCTTTCTTTTTTAACTTGCCCAGTTCCGCCGCAAACCTTGCATGATTTGATACTGCTTCCCGATTCTGATCCTAATCCGTCACACTTTGAGCAAATAGAAGATAAATATATATTAATATCCTTTTCGGTATCAATCACAGCTTCTTCAAGCGTGATTTCAACATCCACGGAAACATCATTTCCTCTTTCTTGCCGTCTTTTTCTTTCTTCTCCTCTGCCAAATATATCTCCAAATATATCTCCAAAGCCTCCGTTATCCCCTCCAAATTCAAATTTTACGCCACCAGGATCTCCGCCTGAAAACGCGTCAGAAAAACCGGAAAAATCAAATCCGCCAAATCCTTGACCTGCTCCAGCCTGATCAAAAGACGACCCAAACTGATCATACTGACCTCTTTTTTGCTTGTCCGAAAGAACTTGATAGGCTTCATTTATCTCCTTAAATTTTGTTTCATCCCCTCCGCCTTTATCGGGATGATGTTTATGCGCAAGTTTTCGGTAAGCTTTTTTAATTTCCTCATCACTTGCGTCTTTGGAAACTCCTAAAATATTATAATAATCTTTTGCCATTTAATTATGAATAGTGAATTATAAACCGGAAACCTTAAATAAATCATATATTTTACATTCTATCACTTATTTTTATATAAATCAACGGTCGCATCAAATCATATAAAATTGTCATAAAAAAAGCGGGTGATGAATCACACGCTTAAGTTATATTTATTTTATTTCCATCCTGCTTTTTCTGGATGATCTTTTAGGTATTTTTCTCCATGTCCCCTGTCAGTGTTTATGGGAACTTTCAATTTACATAATGGACATTTTTTTTCGGTATAGTTTGCAACATCCATCTTTTTTAGAGCCAAGAAAACTCGAATTCCTAATGTTTTTGCTGTTACAGTTTCAGAACTTCGATCCACTAATGAATGGCATCCTACTATCTTTGCTCCTGCTTTTGTGCAAACAACTATAGTATTTTTAAGGGACTTTCCTGTGTTTACTATATCCTCAATAACGAGCGTTCTTTTATCTTTTATTTTGTCCACACCACGCTTGAGAACTTGCTTGCCATCATCGTCTTTTTCTGTATACAGCGCTGGGATTTCTTTTCCTGTAAACCGTGTCAGCCACTCAGCTACACGATCAGCAAGCTTTATTCCTCCAATGGCTGGGCCAACGACAATCTCAATATTTTTATCGTGCCATTGCCATGCAATATCTCTACAGAGAATACTTGTTTCAAATGGCCAAAACGTAATCTCGGCCTTATCTGCATAAACATCCCCATGTCCTCCTGCAGCATAAATAAAGTGCCCTTTAAATATTGCTTTCTTTTCAGCAAATATTTTATCAATTTCTTCTGCGGTTAATGGAATATATGGCAAAACCATATCAATATTTCGCAAACTCATTTCTTATCACCTCTTCTTTAAAAAATTTGCGACTGAGATTATCTCAATCCATCTCTCCACTGTAGAGCTTCTTTGATATCTTCCCTTATCTCATAACAGGCATCTTCTGGCTCACCGATTTCCTTCGGTGGCAATCTAATTGGTCGACCTATTACAAGAAACGTTGCTCCAAACAAAATTGCTTCATATGCAGTCATTGTCCTATTTTGATCTCCAGCTTCCGCCCATAAAGGACGAACTCCGGGAATGACTTTTATGAGATTATCAAATTCCTTATACTTAGAAAGCGCTTTCAGTTCTTTTGGAGAACATATTATACCATCCGCACCAGCTTTAATGAGCATTCTCGCAAATTGTACAACCTTTGCTTCAGGATTATCACCGAATATCGATATGCATTCTTTTTCAGTAATCGACGTTAAGACGGTTACTGCTAAAACCTGTGCACTTCCCTTATTTTCAACTGCCTTTCTGATAGATTCTTCGCCAGCTGAAGCGTGAACATTAAACATTCTCACACCAATTTTGACAACTGAACTTGAAGCTCCCGCAGTTGTATTCGGAATATCATCAAATTTACCATCCCAAAAAATTTTCCCATCAAGTAAATCAAACAATTCTCTTATTTTTGCAAGATTTTCCAAGGCTCCTTTCTCTGATGTTAAAATTATTGATGCTAACATTGAATTTATAAATTCAAGGCCAATTTTAAACATTCCAACGTGTGGCTTTAACTTCTTTACAAGAGCTATTGCTTTATTCACGCTATCAACATCAAGTGGAAATATGATTCTATCTTTCGGTAACATTTCACATTCACCTTCTAATTTCAGAGAAGACTCTTTGTTTTTTTCCTGATTTTTTACCTTTTTTACAAGAACCATCACAATCACAGCCTTTACAATCTCCTTTATTTTCGTTTTCTTGTGTGTCTTTTGTATCTTCTATCTCTTCCATCTCTTTCACCTTCATTGATTTTTGTTTTTAAAGATCAAACCTTTCTTTGGATTTTTGTTTTATCATCCAATTCATTTAATCCTAAACAAAAAATAACAGTAAATATAAAAATTGTCAATAAAAACACAGCTCTAGGTCGTATTTTATTTTTCTTGCGAGAGTTCGTGGGGATAATATAAGCTATTATCTCAATCAAAAAATGTTCCAACATCGTCCCAGATCCCAAACAAAGAAAGTTTTGAATTAGTCTAAAATAAAAGAGCTTCATTAAGAAAGCTCTTTTCCCCAGTTATAATATTTTGACCAGGATTCTACATTCCAGTCCTTTTCGTCATAGAGTTCATAAACGTATTCATAACCACATGCTTCGACACATTTTCCTAAAGCAAATGGTCCCTCTCTTCTTACTTTTAATTTTTCTCCACACATTGGACAGGTTCTCTTAAACCATCCTCTTGGTTTTGGAATCAAGCCGTTCAAGCAAAGACGGTGGATTCTCAATAATCTTTTCAAAAATGTTTCGTTTCCGCGTATTTTTGTCTCTTCTCGTAACTCTCTTGAATGAACTATCTTTTCTAGTCTAGCTATTTCTTCATCTTCCATTTTATGCCTCCAAAATTTCTCTTTTCTTTTACTATTATAATTATAGTATAGTTATAGAAAATTTTGTCAATACCTTGTATAAATTGAAGTTTCCAAGTTCTAAGCAAGCTTGTTTGACATATTTATCAAATTCAGTGTCATTGTTATGCCCTTCTTCTGTTTTAGTAAGTTTAACCTACTTAATTTGTTTATCTTGCAAGAGCTCGTAGAAGGAACCATAACCATTTTGAGGAAAAATCATCATCGTGATATAATAAATACATAAATAACTAAAATACAATATGAAGAATATTAAATCTATATTTTTATTATTTTTAATTTCCATTATCTTTATTTCAATTCCACTATCTGACGGTCGACTTATAGAGCAAGAAGTAATGCCAGAAGAGTGTCAAAAACTTGGAATCACTTGTCATGGATCTGGTGAACCTACGAATTTAGAAACTATTGGTGTGATTTTGGGTATTATAGTAAGTTTAATTGTTCTGTTTTCTTTTTTTGTAATTCTCATATCGCTAACAATCTATATTTACGCCAAATTTATATCTAAAAATGAAAAGGAAATTTATTCCGCAAAAAAACTTTTCAGGAAAGCTTTTATTTTAATAATAATCACCTTGCTTTTGTATTGGCTAATAGATTTTATTATACGCAATATAACATATTAACAACAGCCTTTATTAATTTATTAGAATTTCAATAATGACACAGAAAATTTTGTGTCATTATTTTATTTTGCAGGAGCTGAAGGAATCGAACCTACACCATCGGTTTTGGAGACCGACGTTCTACCGTTAAACTAAGCTCCCAGATATTTATATTATAAAACAATTTTAATTTTAAATAAATATTTTTAAAGAGCGGAAAATTGCCGCTCTTTAAATCATATTTACAAAACAAAGAACAACTACGCTCTAAATTATTTTCCTTTCATTTCTGCATGTTCAGTATGTTTTTTGCAAAAACGGCAATGTTTTTTTAGTTTAATCTTTTCTTTTATTGTCTTTTTATTTTTTGTAGAGTGATAATTAATTTGCTTGCACTCTTCGCATCTCAATTTAATCAGACTGTCTTGTGACATAATATATCAAGTTAAAAGTTAAAAATTATATAAACAACAATATCTATGATTCATAGTAACACAAATAAAACATTTTATCAATGGTCTTGTGTATGCTAAAAATTTAAGTTACAATTCATAAAAATTTACAATACAATTCTTTTTTTGTTTATAAAATAATCCTTTTGCTAAAGCAAAAGGATTTACCTTTCATTTATTTTTTTTGCGGAAGTAATCCAGCAGAAGTGATTCGATGCATTACACCTAAAAAGTTTTCTCTGGTTAACCATTTTTTTGTAACATCATTAAACATAAATCCTGTTATTGGTGTTGGTGATGATGAAACAATAACGCTTTTACTGATATTACTGCCCGTGTCTGAACTTAAAACATAAATTGACGCAGAATGGTTTGATTGATTTTTACTTTCTTCTTCTAGTGCCCTTATTCTATTTTGAAGACGCTTTTTTATTTCGCAATCATTTACTATAGTTGACATAGCCTGCATTAGTAAAATATGATCACTTCTTGCCGCTTCTGTTGCATAAGTAATTCCAAATAAATCATCTAGAAACACTGAATCAGCCCTTATTGGAGCATTTTTATTTTTGTTGACAATATTTTCCGCAAAACTTTCAATTGATTTTGCAACAGTAATCCAGATTGAACTACTGTCAGAGAATCTTTTTACAGACAAAATATTAATAATTATGCCTGAAAATACAATCAAAATTAATAATAGTTGCCAAGAGAATAAATTTGAGAGACTACCTATTATTAAACAAAAAATTCCTAGAATTATCCCCAAAAAAATTACAAAAATTATTCCAATTATTATAATTTTTAATGGATACTTGAATAAAAATTCTTTGATTTTCAATCAAACTCCTCCTTTTTTATATCTTTTATTTTCGACATTAATTTTTTAGAATTAATCTAATTTTAATTCTATGCTGTTTTTCTTTTTTTGTCCAATATTTGTATTTATTTATATTTGTCTGACAATCTTTATTTTGTATTAAATTACTTAAATTTTATTTTAAATTAACAAAAAACAAGACAAACAATTATAAAACGACAAAACAAAATTTTGCAAAAAATCTTGTTTTACGTTAGATAAAATTATCATTTATAGTCTATGCTAAGTCTTCTACGTTCTCCCACGGCAATCCTTCTTTGCCAAAGTGGCCATAGCAAGCAGTTTGTTTATAAATTGGTTTTTGTAAAACCAATCTTTCAATAATTGCGTTTGGACGAAAATCAAATTTATCATTTACAAAACTGGCGAGACTTTTTCCATTTTCATCTAGTGCTTCAACCATAAGAGGTTCAGCTCTGCCTATCGCATAAGCGACTGATACCATGCATTTTTTTGCCATCTTATTAGCAACTATATTTTTTGCGACAAAACGAGCCATATAAGCGGCAGACCTATCAACCTTACTCGGATCTTTTCCAGAAAATGCTCCGCCGCCATGTGGCGCCAATCCTCCATATGTATCAACCATAATTTTTCTTCCAGTCAAACCAGTATCAGCCTCAAAACCGCCTTGTACAAATTTTCCGGTTGGATTGATATATATTTCAATATTTTTATCCGTAATAATATCTTTAATAAGTTTTTGAATTAAAGTTTCTCTAATTTCTTCTTGCGAAATATTTGCATCATGTTGAGTACTGATTAAAACAGACCTGCTTTTATCACCTTCAATTGTAACTTGTGATTTTCCATCAGGATACAACCACGCGACATCTGTATTTTTTCTTAATTTTTCTAAACCTTTTGCCAGTTTATGAGCTAAAACAAGGCCTTTAGGCAAAAATTCGTCGGTTTCATCGGTTGCATATCCATACATAATTCCCTGATCGCCAGCTCCGCCGGTATCCACTCCTTGAGCAATGTCAGGAGACTGGCAAGCAATATTACAATCAACTTTTAAATTATCTTTATACCCAATATCACTATAAACCTTTTTTGCTATATCTTCAAAATCAATTTCAGATTTCGTTGTAACTTCTCCGCCAATATTCAAAATTCCATGACCGCCAAAATTTTCTACCGCGACACGGCTTTTTGAATCGCCTCTCAAACATTCGTCAAGAATTGCGTCTGAAATTTGATCACAGACTTTATCTGGATGTCCAGAAGTTACGCTCTCCACTGTGTAAATTTTTGTTTTGTCAAACATAGTGTTAAAAGTTAGTAAATAAAAAACAACCTTTTATCTTTTCCTTTCGGTCAACTGGTTTAGCACCTTCCTTGAGTTGTCACACTCAAAAGGTTGCCGACGGATTAACGAGCCAGCGCTCTATCCGCACTCTTGATAAATGTTTATTTAGTTGT
>DAOWDS010000041.1 GCA_030638895.1 Candidatus Moraniibacteriota bacterium
AAAAAATGCAGAGTTAAAATAAATATAAGCCATTTTAATAATATAATCTATTATAGTTTTTCTGCTTGTCAATAATTTTGATATATTATATAATTAAAATATAGAAGAGCTTATTTTTATGTTTGCTGTGGTTAAATATTTAGCATGCAGTTTATGAGAACATTAGACAAAAAAGGAATTTCAATAGAAGAAGTTGAACATATTTCTCAAATGGCAAGAATAAGTTTAACTCAAGAAGAAAAACAGAAGTTTTCCAATGAGCTTTCTGGCGTTTTGGAATATATAGAACAGCTTAGCGAGGTTGATACTTCAAAAATTGAGCCTGTATCTCAAGTAACTGGGATTACGAACGCTTTAAGGGATGATATCGCAGTTCCTTGCGACAAAGAAACAAAAAAATGGATAATTGATAATTTTCCTCAGGAAGATGATGGCTATATTAAAGTTAAGCAGGTTATGTAGTTAGTATCAAGTATTATGAGCCGTTTCAATCAGTAAAAATATATAAATATTCTCAGTATTTAAAAAAGTTTATGAAGGAACTATCAAAGAAAAAGATAAAAAAGACAATAAAATTATTTTTGGTATTACTTGCGATTGTCTTTGTAGGATTTATTATTTTTTTAAATTCCCTCAATGATAATGGAGATTGGCGTCCTCATACAAGAGTTTTTAAAGCTTCTATCTCAAAGATTGTGTCAGATATAGCAGTTGATTGTGATGAAAATGATAAACCCAGTATTCTTCTAGACACTGAAACAATCGATTGGGCAGATTCATTCTCTTCGTCTGATTGCGGTCCTGAAGGAAAAGGTACATTTTTTATTTATGCTGATTCGAAAATTAAAAATTGTCGAGCAATAGTTACAGAAAAAGGGGCGAAATTTAAAGGTCCTGATTGTCCATAATGTTGGCATCTTTATGGGTTATAAAATTATAAAAAATCAAAAATATAAGATTATATATTATGAAATTAAACGAATTAAATATAGCAGAGGCGTACGAAGGATTAAGAAAGAAAGAATTCTCATCTGTTGAATTGACGAAGGCTTATTTGGACAGAATTAAAAAAACTGATGAGAAAATTAAGTCTTTTATCACAATCACAGAAGATGTTGCGCTTGAACAGGCAAAGCAGGCGGATAAGAGAATAAGTAAGAATGAGGAATCTGAATTACTTGGAATTCCATGTTCAATTAAAGACGTCATTAATACAAAGGGAATTTTAACAACAGCAGCTTCAAATATTTTGAATAATCATATTTCTTCTTATGATGCGACTTTGATTTTAATGCTTAAAAAGCAGGGAATGGTAATGCTTGGAAAAGTTAATTGCGACGCTTTCGCGCATGGCGCTTCAACCGAGAACTCTGATTTTTTTATAAGTCATAATCCATGGGATACTGAAAGAGTTCCCGGAGGCTCATCCGGAGGAAGCTCGTCTTCTGTTTCTTCTGGTCAATGTATGTATTCAATTGGAACTGATACTGGAGGATCAATTCGGCAGCCCGCGGCATTTTGCGGTCTTATTGGCTTGAAACCAACTTATGGAAGAATTTCGCGTTACGGTTTAATTTCAATGACGTCTTCAACGGATTGTCCAAGTATAATGGCAAAAAATGTTATGGATGCCGCGATCATTCTTGAAAAAATTGCCGGGATTGATAAAAAAGATTCAACAACATCTAATAATAAAGTTGATAACTACAAAGAATTTTTGAAAGATGAAAATATTAAAGATTTAAAAATCGGAATACCAAAAGAATATTTTATTAAAGAGCTTAATGATGATATAAAAGAGGCTGTTCAAAGCGCGATAAAAAAAATTGAAAGCTTGGGGGCAAAAATTGTAGAAATTAGTCTTCCGCATACGAAATACGCCGTACCGACATACTATATAATAACGCCTTGTGAAGTAAGTTCAAATTTGGCAAGATTTGACGGAATAAGATATGGTTTTTCAGCAAATGAAACGGGGAAAGTAAAAAATCTTTTGGATGTTTATACAAAGTCTCGGGGCAATGGATTTGGAAGCGAAGCAAAAAGAAGAATTATGCTTGGAACATACGCGCTTAGTAGCGGATATTATGATGCCTACTATCTAAAAGCGCAAAAAGTTAGAGCGCTTATTATTCAAGATTTTAAGGATGCATTTGAAAATGTTGACTTGATGCTTGCGCCAACAACGCCAAATGTTGCGTTTAAGATCGGCGAGCATAGTGATAATCCGTTGGAAATGTATATGGAAGATATTTTCTTAAGCGCTGTGAGTCTTGCTGGATTACCAGCTATTTCAATTCCATGCGGATTCGCAAAACCAAAGGATGGCGAAAAGAATATGCCAATCGGCATGCAGATTATAGGAAAGCCGTTTGATGAAAAAAATATTTTTAAACTAGCTAATGTTTATGAAAAAAACACGAAATGGAATAAATGTTCAGTATTTCATACTAAATGCTAAATACTAATATTATGTTAAATTTTTTAATACAACCATCTCAAGCCAAAGAAATATTAGAGATCGGAAATCTGGCGATAGATGTCAGTTGGTGGCCGTACCTTTTTGCTTTTGTGAAATATTTTCTGATTTTTATGACGGTACTATTTATAATTGGAATAGTTTTAATTTTAACGAGAATAGAAGGAAGCTTTAAAATTAGAACAAAAGAAGCCATAGAGGAAGCAATGGAAGCTGGAAGATTGCCAAAAACCAAAGTTCAAAAAGAATGGGAAGCTGTTTTATCTAATTTGAATTCTAATAATTCTGAAGATTATAAGAAAGCGGTTGTTAGCGCGGAAGAACTGTTTAATAGAGTTTTAAAAATGGCTAATTTTTCGGGAAGCAATATAGAAGAGAGATTAAAAAAAATTCCAGATGACCAGTTGGAATTTAAAGAAGATATAGTTTGGTCGCACAAGCTTAAAGAAAAAATTTCCAATGACGAGAACTTTGAAGTTGATCATGAAGAAGCAAAAAGAGCTGTTTATATGTTTGAAAGAGCGTTAAAAGAGATTGAAATAATTTAAATGGTTTGTTGTTGTTTTTTGTTAAATATGGTATAATAATATTTGTAAGCGCTATACTGCTAAATTGTTATACGACAACTATAAATGATATAATAATATAACAATTAAATAATTTATGTCTTCAATAAATTTATTGCCAATAGTTCCAAATTCAAAATATGGAAAAAAGAGAAAAGTAAAGATTGCTCCTTTTGTTGCTTTTTTGCTGATAATATTTCCTGCCATTTTTTTTCTTTTTCTATATTTTGACAATCAAAATTTTTTGAAAGAAGTGGAACATTTGAATGCGGAAATTGGCGTGATAAATGAAAAAATAGAAAAAGGGGCATTAAACAATGAATTTTTATCAGTAGAAGCTAAAGGAAGTAAAATCAGTTTTTTCTTATCAAGACATGTTTATTTTAGTGAAGCTATATATTTTCTTCAAAATAATTTAATGGACGAAGTGTTTATTAATAGTCTAGAAATATCTTTTACTAACGACGAAGATGTTGATATTAATATAAATGGAATTGTCAAAAATTATTCTTCTATTGCTACTCAATTATATATTTTTAAAAGATTGCCAGATGTTAAAAATTTTTCTATAAAGAATATCTCAAAAGATGAACTGGGAAATTTGCAGTTTGACGGAAATATAAAACTTAATAAAAAAGTTATTGTTTATAATGAAAAACCGGGAATTATAAATAAATAAAATGTTTTAATTTTCTAAAATTTTATGAAGGATAATAAAAATTTTAATGAATATGAAAATTCAAGCAGCAAAATTTCAATTGAAACTAAATTGGTTCTTTTGTCGTTTGTTTTTTCATTAATTTTGCTTTTTGTTTTTGTTGTTCCTAAATATAGGCAAGTAAAAATATTGGAAGAACAAATAAAATTAATTCAAGAGAATATTGAATCAAAAAATAGAGTACTAGAACAAGTTAAGGATTATAATCAAAAAAACAAGACAATCAGAGAAATGGATTTAGAAAAATTTAGCAGCTTGTTTTTAGAAAAGAATAATATAGAAAAATATATTGCGGATATCAATAGGATAGCGAAGTCAAGTGGAAGCAGAGTTAATGTCGGAAAATTTTTAATAAGCGATCCTAAATCTGTAAAATTACCGATTGAGAATATCAGCTTGGATTTACAATCAACCGATATTAGCTTTTCTGTTTTGGGTGATTTCGATAATTTTATGTCTTTTTTAGATTCTATTGAAAAAAACGTTCCACTTATGGAGTTAAGCAGTTTAAATATTATAAAAATTGAAAATAAGGATTTAACAGAAAGTAAAATTGAACATGAAGAAGACGGCGAAGCAGATGCTAAAACTATATTTGTGGAAGCAAATGTTATTTTATCATTTTACTATTTATAATTTAGCACATGGGAGTTTTGATATAAAGAATTACGAAATATTGCTATTTTGTCATCTCGAAATGAGCATTAGCGATTGAGAGATCTAAGAATAATAACAAATGCA
Organism: Candidatus Moraniibacteriota bacterium; assembly: GCA_030638895.1. Classification (GTDB taxonomy): domain Bacteria; phylum Patescibacteriota; class Minisyncoccia; order JAHIHE01; family JAGLIN01; genus DAOWDS01. The sequence continues at coordinate 4,505 of DAOWDS010000041.1, forward strand.
CCTAATAAAGATTATAGATTTCTCGTCGCGAGAGTTTATGCTGAATACTGAACTAAATTCAGCACAAGTTTTATTTCAGTGATCCGGCGAAATGACAAGAAGTGAAAAGCGGCATTTCGTAATTCAAAGCAATTAAAACTAATATTTTTTAAAATTAAAAATTATAAAATGAATTTAAATTTAGATATTATAAAAAATTTAAGAAAAGTTAATCTTGGCAGTAATACAATATCGTTGCTTATTTTGTTTGTGTTTTCTTATGCGGCATGGTCTATAATCAACGATGTAAAAATAGAAATAGAAGATGTGCCAAATTACAGTGAATTAACAAAGAATCCGTATGAAAAGTTTGAAAAACTTGTTCAAAAAACAAAATTACAAGAAGTAATTAATAGCGGGCAATTTATGGAATTAAAATATGAAGATAGTCTCATAAAAGAATATGAAAGCAAAAAAGAAAAGAATCTTTTTTTGAAGAAGTTTTAGTTTTAGGAATTACATAAGCTATAAAAAAATTTATATATTTGAGCATTAACAATAAAGCTATGGAAAAACAAAACAAAAAAATAGCATTAATTGCGCTGGCGATAACAGTTTTGTTTGTGGTAAGTTTTTCGGTTTTGCTTACCTTGCTGGAAAAACAAAAATCAATTGATCAATTTAAAGATTGTCAAGTTCTTGCTGATTTCTGCAAAGATCAATCTTGCCGTTATCTCTTTTTATGCAATGAAACTGAGTTTTCAGATTGCAAGGTTTATGATTGCGTGGATAAATATGGGATGAGAATTTTGGACAAGCAAGGAAATATACAGGAAAAAACCAGACAAAAACCGGATCAAACAAAAGTCCAGGAAATGGTTGATAGATGCAATGGCATCATTGAAGTTTTGAATAAAAAAGAGTGCGAGGATGGAAAAGCTGTTGCAAGCGTTAAGGTGAAAACTTCTGGAGAATGCGACATTAATAGTTTTACAATGAAAATTAATGATCAAAACAGAATCGCGAGATTTGAAAAAAGTGGAGATGTTTATAATCTATCAGTGAAGCAGTGCGGTAAAATTTCTGAAATTAAAGCTATTGGAGAAGGCGGAGTTAATATTCATTCAAATTTAGAGAAAAATTAAATTTAATTATAAGAATGAATGTTTTTTAAAAATATTAATTATTTTATTTAATATTTCCAAAATTTTTTTTGGCGTAATAACAATATCAATAAGAAAAATATGAAAAATATCAAAAAACAACAAAAACAATTAAGTAGGAAACTTAGTTTTATACAGGAGAAGCCGTATTTCTTGCGTATATGCAAAAGAAATAATGTGGTTTCTTTTGTCGTAGCAGTTTTGTTTTTCGCTGTCAGTTTTGTTCCAACGGTGTATTCGGCTGATATTATTCCTCCAACGCTAATCACTGAAGCGTGGATTTCTGATAATACTGTTGGAAATTATATCGCTGATGGTGGAGTGGTTAGCCTTGATGATATTAACGAAGCGGGAGAATTTATTACAATTTATTTTAGTGCTTCAGATGGCTCTGGTCTGTATAATCACAAAGCGCAAGTGAAAATGGGAGCAGGTCCATGGATTACTTTAGTTGACTGTTGGGATGCAGATATGGATGAATACTGTGGTTTTATGGGAGATATAAGAATAACGGATCTTAAAAGTGATAGCACAGGAGATATCCCACAGTTACAAATTGGTCCATTTAATGATGGCGATGTTATTAGTTATCGCTCGTCAGCTACTGATACAGTATTGCCAGTTGGAAATACAGGATGGAGTTTTGAAAAATCTTTTACAGTAAAGGCTGAGACTTGGATTAGGTCTTTTAATGAAGGAAATGATACTTTTGAGGCTTATGATGTATTACAAGTAAGTGACGGATATATTATTGCTGGTTCTCGTAAGATTTCTATTTTTGATCCCATCACCTGGACCGTAATAGGGCAAAGAAGATTTTCTCTTACGAAGCTTGATAATAAAGGTTTTGTCATTTGGAGTCGTGATTACGGAGATGCAGTTGATAATGGCTTTACTTTAGCAAGGTCGATAAAGCAAACTTCTGATCTTGGTTATGTCATTGCAGGACATACAACCGCTTATGGCAGTGAAGAAGATTTAACAGTTCTTAAAGTTGATTCTGTTGGAAACAAGGAGTGGTATAAGGTTATTGCAGGAGTTAATAGGGATTATGCGGTTGAAATATTACAACTTCCTTCTCCCGGTCTTGGTTATGTCATTGCAGGACATACGAGTTCGTATGATGTTAATGAAAATGTTCATGATGCCATGATAATCAAGCTTGATTCAAATGGGAATAAAATTTGGGAAAAAACAACTAATACAGCATCAGATGCTTATATTTTTGATTTTCAAAAGACTTCGAATAATAACTATATTGGTGTTGGCATGTCAGGTAGTAAGGCTAATATTTTTAAATTGGATTCTTCTTTTAATTTACTTTGGAGTAAAAAAGTAAATGGAGGAGAGCTTAAATCAATTACAGAAGTTTCTGATGGTAATTATATTATTGTTGGTGCATATAATGGTGATTTTTTAATAATAAAAGTTGATTCCAATGGAAATAAGATTTGGCAAAAAGTATATGATAATTCTGGATCTGATTATTTTTATTCAGTTTCTCAAACTTTGGACGGAGGATTTATAGCATTTGGTCAAACATTTAATGCTTCTGGATCCGATGTTGTTTTAGTAAAATTTGATTCTGATGGGAATAAAGAGTGGGGAAAGGATTTTGGAGGTATTGAAGATGATTATGCTTTTTCGGTAAAACAAACAGTTGATAAAGGTTATATAGCTGTGGGATGGGAAGAATCTGCTCATGCTGTTGCTCGCGGTATGTATTTAATTAAAACCGATTCAAATGGAAATGTTGATAGTTGTTTATTATGGACAGATGTTAATCTTGTGGCAATTGCAGGTGGACCTCCTTATGCGAATGATAACAAGTTTACATTTAGCGCGCCTTCTGGACTAAATATTTCTTCTCCTGCGATAGAAACTGGCAATCCTGCTTTGGTAGATAATATTGTTTGTCCTGGTCCAAGTCCAAATATTCCTCCAACCGTAACCACTAATCCAGTTCTGCCTATTAATTATTGCGCTTCTAATTTACCCGCGGGAATTGAATTAAAGTGGGATTTCAACGATACAGAAGATGGTATTATTCAAACTGGATATGAAATCAATCTTATGAGAGATGGCATAATTTCGTGTAATATTGTTAAAAATCCAGACAGCGCTATTTTTATTACTGGACCAGATATTAATGTTTCGTGTCCTGGTTTTATATATTACGGGAACCATACGTATACTTGGGAAATTAAAGTTTACGACAGCGAGGGAGCCGAAAGTGGGTTTGTCGCGGAACCAAGTTCGTTCCCATCTAGTCCTACGCCGGATCATAGATATCCAATAGCTAATTTTGATTGCACTCCAATACAGCCTCCGGCAACAATTATTCAGTTTCAATCCATTGATTTTAATCCTTCTATTGCTCAAACGTTTGGAGGATTTTCTGTAGCTAACTGGACTTGGAATTTTGGAAATGGATCGCCGCTTGTTTCAATAGACAATCCTCCAAATACTGACGGTGAAACGGCCTATTCTTATCCGGCAGTCGGATTATATACAGTTGATTTAAAAATAACCGATTCTAGTCCTCAGGCATATAGTTGCTGGGCTTCTCAAAAGATACCAACAAATACTAAAGATATTATCATTGGCGATAATTTACCTAAATGGAACGAAATTAATCCTTAAAGAAAGTGAGTTTTTCGCGTATGTCTTTAAAAGCTTCTATATAATTGATGATAGAATTTCTTTCCAAGTTGCTTTGTTGAAATTTTCAAATATTTTTTCTGATTTTTTGTTTAATATGGTATAATAATAAAATGCTACATTGTTAAATTGCTAAATTGTTGTGTGGCAATTTTAACAATGTAACAATGTAATAATTAGTAATATATGGCTTCAATAAATTTATTGCCAAAGCATGTTAAATTGAAAAACAAGCTATCCAAACGCAGGAGGGGTGTTTTTATGGTTTCATCTTTTTTAGTAGCTATCTCCTTTATTTCTTATCTAGGAATATATATTGATAAATCATCTGCTTCTGACAAAATAAATCTTTTAGATTCCAGGCTTGAAATTCTTGATAAAGACATAAGAACGGAAATTAATAATAACAAATCGTCTTTGATGGAGGAAAAAATAAAAGATATAGCATTACTGTTGGACGAGCACTATTATTATTCCAAAGCTTTTAAATTGATTCGGAATATAATAATTGATGATGTTTATCTTACAACCAGTGATTTTTTTATTGAAAATGAAAATCTAATTTTAAACATAGAAGGAAATGCTAAGAATTATCTTGCAGCCGTTGATCAAATTGCTGTTTTAAAAAATTCTTACTGGTTTAATAATGTGGAATTTGATAATATTGCGGATGCGGAGGATGGCGAAGTGGTATTTAGCGCTAAAATGGAGCTAAATAAAGATCTTATTTTATATCATAGGCATTATTGGGATTTTGGCATGGCGTTGCTTTCGTCAAAAACAAACAGATATTTGAAAATAAATGAATATTCCGCTGTTTTAAAAGAAGTTGCTGATCAAGAGAGTTTTATAGAAGTAAAGTTTAGCGGTATTGCATATGATGAAAAAAGGCTGGAATTGTTTGAAAACGACCTGATAGAAATGGAAAATTTTGTTAAAAAGGCGTCAATTTTTTATGATTTAGATAAAAAAGAAAGCTCAGAAGCAATTCAATTTAATGGAGAAATGGAGTTAAATTTCTAATAGCGGATATATCTAATGTTTCATACGAACAATTTCTAAATATAATAATTTATTTCTAAGAGATTTGAGCGTTGTTTACGCTTTGTTTCTGTCCGTTAGGCATATAAATATGTGTTGAAATCTAATTTATATAAACAATGAATAAAACAGAAGAAGAAAAAAACCACGATAGCAGTCCGAAGATTTCAAAAGAATTCTTATTCTTGTTTTTGGTTTTAATTGCTTCTTGTGTTTTTATGAATAATTTTGTCTCTTCTTTGCGCGAAGAAACTGAACTTATGAAGCTGGAAATTGCGATTAAAGAGAACAATATTAAGTCTAGAGAATTATGGCTTTCGCGAATTGTTAAACTTAATGAAAAAAATGAAGTTAATATATAGGATATTAAAAAAATTAACAGTTTAGTGCCAAATAGGAATAATTATGAGGATTATCTAGCGCATATCATAAAGCTTGCCGATAATAAAAATATTATAATTAGCGGCCTTTCTATTTTAGAAAATCAAAAAAAAGACAATAATTACGGATTGAACAGTATTAAAATTAGCTTTTCAGCTTCTGGAGGATATTCTAATTTTATAAGTTTTTTGGAAGACATTGAAAGAAGTATTCCGTTTACGCAGGTAGAATCAGTAACGGCTGCAAGCGGCAAAAGAGATAAAAAAACCGCGGGAAGCGCGGGTATAGTAGGGGGCTCAATAATCGATTTTTCCGCGGAATTAAGTTTTAATTACTATTAAGGAAATGACAATCAATTTTAGTAAAAAAATATTAAAAGAAATAAAAGATAAAAAAGAATATCTTGCTATGTTTTTTGCAGTGATTATTTTTTTATTTTTTACAGTTTCTGTTTTTATTAGCGCTAAGCCAGAACGGGATGATATTCCAGATTATGAAAGTTTAGTTGAAAATAATTTTAATGAATATAATAAGAATATAAACAAGACGAATAACAGTTCAAAAAAAATATTAGAAAACGACCAATTAAATGAAATAACGAATTATGGCGATTTAATTGAATATAGTTTTCAAATTAAAAAGAATAAGAATCCTTTTATTAAATCGTTCTAAATAATAAATAATAATTATGAACACAAAAAACAAAGAAACAAAAACCTTGCCAATTTTTATGTTTTTGTTTGTGGCTATTTTTGGCATTCTGCTTTTTTATATAATAGGCGTTTTAATTCAGCTGGATGAAAAGGGTGAAGATAGCGTTTTACCAAGTCAAGACGATCTATTGGAGAGCAATGAATCCGCTTCTTATTTTCCAGGATGCGATTTGATTAATAATAGCTGTCTTAGTTCAAAATGCGATCAATACTTTTTATGCAATGACAAAAAATATCTTGCCTGTGAAATTTACGATTGCGGAGAAAATTTTGGAATTAGAACAAAAGATGAAAATGAGAAAATAAACATAGAGAAAAAAATAAAACAAGATATGGAAAAAATTAAAAAAATGGTTAGCAAGTGCAATGGAAAAATTGAAGTTATAGAGAGTGCTTGCGAAAGCGATAAGCTTAAAATTAAAGCAAAAATTACAACTGATGGAGATTGCAAAATAGAAACATTTATGGCTGCTTATAGCAGCGATCAAACTGGATCTAAAAGTTTTATGTCAGCTGAATTTTCTGGTTTGGGGGATAATCTCTACGCGGTTGAGATCGGCAGATGTGACAACATTCTGGAAGTTATTGCCGTAGGAGAAGGCGGGGTCAGTATAAAAAAGATCATTGAAAAAACCGTTGAAAAATAAAACAAAAAAAGCGCGAAATATAAATATTCAAATTTTAAGCGCCATTCTTTAAAATTGCGCTTGTCTTAAAATAAATTATATGAAACTAAAGATGAAAAATATAAATAACATGTTATTTAAGAAAAATCTATATCTAATTTTGTTTATTTTTTTCTTTATATTTTCTGGCAGTAATGCGTATTTGGCACAAGCAATATCTTGTAAAAAACCTGCTGACGCAGTATTAGCAATAGATCGCTCGGCAAATATGGCGGGAGGAAGCAAATTTGACACTGTAAAAAACAGCAGTGTTGATTTTATTAATAATTTATTCGCGATTCCTCCTTATGACAGTTTTTATCCATATAATTATCATCAAATAGGATTAGTGGTTTTTAATAACAATATTACCAGCGAACTTTTAACTACAGACGATACATATATCAAAGACGTTATTTTAAATTTAGAAATACCGGACTCATCTTGCGAAGCTGGTTTAGCTGTCCAAAAAGCTCAGGCTAATTTGAATGCCAATGGAAACAGTGAAGCTACAAAAACCATTATTATTTTAATAGCTGGTCCTCCCGATGACTTAGCTTTTGCTATTGAACAGGTCGGGATTGCAAAAGAATCCGGAACCAGAATAATTTCTGTCGGAATTGATCTTGATGAGCTTGCTGATCCGCAAAGAAGAGCAGACGCGGAAAACTTTATATCAAATGAACATATTTTTTCTTATGACTGTTATTATGTTTCTAATAATTCTGACATTGCCTTAGATGAATGCGTCACTATATCAGTCGGCGATTTAAATAGCAGTTTGAATACTGTATATAACGACATAACTGAAGCTGTTTGCGATGAAATTGCTCCAGAGTTGGAAATTTACAGAATTCCCGCCGGCACTTTATATGATATTGACAAGTTAATAATTACATCAATTGCTACTGATGATGTTGGTTTTCAAAGTCATTCAATTGTCTGGAGCGATGATTGGCCGAATAATCAGAGAGAAATAACTGATTGCGGTCTTATTGGAAAAATAATAAGCTGCGATACTGGAGAAATAGGACCTTTTGTTGTTGGAGAAACTATAAATTTTAGTTCTAGCGCAACGGACGCGAATAATAATGTAATAACAATAGAGCCACTTAATAACGATGTTAAAGTTGCCTCAGTTTCTTTGAATGTTCCAGTGTTGTTTAGAAACCAGTCTAATGAGATTGATATTCAGATTTTAGATTATTTCGGCGTTGACGAGTTTTATATTAGGATTGATAATGGCGGATTAATTAGAATTATTGATGAAAATGACGCAAGTTCAAAAATGACATGTTCTGGTACTGGATCTACTCGTGATTGCGTTTATTTTTTTAATCCAAGTTGCGTGTTAGAAGGTGTTTATACTGATCCGGGCAACGCGGTGGATGTTTATGTTTATGCTGAGAGCAGCGGAACAACCAGATCTAGTCATATATCATCCGAACTTAATAACACACTTGGCTTATCAAGCGAGGGAGTAACATGGGGCAATTGCGGTAACGAGATTGACGATGATTGTGATGGCATTATTGATTCGGATGAAATATCGTGTGATAGTGATCTTCCAATAGTTACTATTGCAAGAACAAATCCTATTGAAACAAGTGAAGTTTATGATGATGATTTGTCTATAACTTTAAAATCTGAAGCGTCTGATAATAATAGTACGATAAAAAGAAATACTATATATTATAGGATAGCAGGAAGTCCTACATGGGAAACAGCTTTTGATTGTAATGATGTAACGGTTATTGATGGGAAATGCGACGATGATATAAGCAAGAGTATAGCTAGTTATTCAGTAGTAGTTGATTCAATATTTCCCGTTTTAGCCGGAACGGAAATTGAATATTATTCTAAAGCTGTTGATAGCTCCGGCAATGATAATACTAGCAGCACTTCCGTGAAATCTTTTATGGTTAAGAGCAGGGAGTGTGACGGAAAGATAGATTTAGAAGATTGTAATGTTACTCCTGGAGGGAAGTGTTGTGGCAGTGTTTGTAATGCTTCTGCTGTGAATTCAGGGCCGTTTGGATCATATAATACGGATTTTTGCGCGGAATTGTTTTGTGATGGAACTGTATTAGAATGGATGCCTAATTCTTTTACGGGGCAATGCTGGCAATCTGGAGACTCTGATAGTTGTTATTCATACACACCTGATCCTCTTATTTCTCCATTTTTAACTCCAGATTCTTATGATAATAATGGATGCGAAGTAAGAGAATATAGATGTAATAGCGGTTATTGCAATTATGGATTTAGTGGTACAAGAAGAATAGACGGGTGCGATGTTTTTGGGCCCAATCCTTTAATTTGGAGAGATTTTCAGTGTGAATTAGGCGAATGCAAGCCAATACAAGAATGGGAAGATGAACAATGCGATGATACAATAAGTTTTACTGATTTAACAGTAATGGATGGCGATGGCATAAATATTACTGGAGAACCGGAAGTGTTGGACAGTAAAACTGATAAAATAAGAATTACCGCTAATGTCGCTGATCCTAGTGGAATATTGGATTATAAGCTCTTTTGGCAATTAAATGGAGGAGCTTGGCAAGAAAGAGGCTGTGGTTCTTGCGGTCCAAGCACGGAAGCAACCGCTTGCAGTTGCACGCAAGAAATTGGTCCTTTTGAACCTGGTGATTTTATAAACTATTATATGTGGTCGCAGGATAACAGCGTTAATCAAAATGAAGGATACGAGGGATTTGATGGTGGATTAAACTATAATTACTATGATGGAATAAGTTTTAATACTTTTAAAGGAGGCGGTAATGACACAAGTAATAATCATGTTTGGGGATCCAGTAGCGTTATAATAAATGCGGATAATGTTTGGGAAAATCAAAGCGATACTGTAAGTGTTATCTGGGAAGGTTTTGTGACTCCCAACGCATTAGGAGAACATATTCTTTATGTTAAAAGTGATGACGGAATTAGATTCTATGTAGACGGAGTTTTAGCTGTTAATAAATGGTTCGGACAATCTCCAACTGAATATTCTGTGAATTATGATTTTACTTCATTGAGCCCGATTCCGATAAAAATAGAATGGTACGAGAATGCAGGAGGTGCTAATATGCAATTAGGATGGGACCCGGTAGATGGATCTAAGGTATATCCTATTCCTGCAATAAATTTAATTTCTCCATTCGCTATTGCTATCAGAGATAGTGAATGTTTTGATATTCCATTTGATTATAGTGTCCCTGGTGTTGAAAAAAATGATATATCAACTTCTTGTGATGCAGGTAACGGAATTTGTTGTGGAGGTTATTGTGATTCTTCTCCTTCTTCAACTTCATATAGCGAAGAATGTCGTGTAGATTCTTGTAGTGGAATAAATTGGGTTTATGCGGTAAGTAATGTTCTTGGAGATACAAAACAAGGAGATTCGTGTGGCGGCACAGACACTTGTTTTGATCATTATTCTCTTAATAATAATTTTTATAGTGGTTGCATAACAGGAGGAAATAAATGTTCTTCTGGCCAGTGTGTTATGCTGTCAACTTCAACATCTACTCCTAGTTGCAGTGGAAATTTGCTTACTAATTATAGTTGTAATCCTGATAATGCTACTGGAAGTTGTCAACCAAAAGACAGCGATACTGATTGTTCTTCTATCGGAGATTATGACAGTGATGGAGTGGATTGCAATTGTGATTGTAATAGGTATGACATAGAAGAAAAAGTTTATTCTTCGTTGAGTTTTGACGGAATGGATGATTATGTACAAATGCCTAGTATTAATCCTACTGAAGCAATAACAGTATCGGCGTGGGTAAAATCATCATCAAATACTGGTTATGGTGGAGTTTGGCAAATTGTTAGTAAATATGATGCATATATTTTAGGAACGAGTTCTACTGGTGGTAATAATATGTGTTTTATAACTTATGATACAACATGGCGTTATGGAAGTTGTTATGCGGTTCCAGATCCTGAAAATTGGCATTATTTTGTGGGAACATATGATAATTCAAATAAAGAAAAGAAACTTTATGTTGATGGTATTTTAAGAAGTACATCAATTGCTTCTAGTACAATTAGATTAGATTCTGGACCTATTCACATAGGACACAGAGAATGTTGCTCTGGTTATTATTTTGGAGGTTTTATTGATGATGTTCGTATATATGATCGCGCGCTTTACCCCGAAGAAGTTCAAGATCATTATAATGGAATTTTTGCTGATAACTCAGGATTGGTTGGGCATTGGGATTTTGACGAAGGAATTGGAGAAACCGCAGAGGATAATTCTGGGAACGGAAACGATGGGGCTTTGTTGAGTAGCGATGTTGATGGAAAATTATATAATATGGATAATAATGACTGGGTTGGTGGAAAATATGGCAACGGTCTTGATTTTGATGGAAGTAATGATTATGTAAGCATAAATAATAATTTAGATGTTAATCCCAAGAATTTTTCTGTGAGTTTTTGGGTCAATAGCTCGGATGATAAATTTCAAATGCTTTTTATAGATACTTTAAATTCTTATAGCAGTAACATAGAATTCAAACCATCTACAAACGAAATATGCATGGAATCATATACAAATAATCTGTGGGATCAATGTTTTACTACATCTATAAATATAGATGACGGGCAATGGCATAACTATGTTTTAATTGGGGCTTCAGATAGCACTAAGCTTTATACAGATGGTGTAAATACAGATATTGAAAGCGCATCAACGGATACGGCTAATTTTAGATTTAGAATAATTTCCGGATACGGAAATACAAATTATACATATGGTAGTTGGTTTAATGGTCTTATCGATGAAGTTCGCATTTACAATCGCGCGCTTTCTGAGACAGAAGCCGAAGATCACCATAAAGGAATTTTTAGTGACAATTCCGGACTTGTTGGTTATTGGGATTTAAACGAGGATTCTGGAATAGTAGCTCATGACAATTCTAGAAATGGTCCAGAATGGACAAAATATCATTATGACAGTGCTAGCGGAATAGGCGGAAATGTGCCAGTTCCTTGGCAAGTTTGCACAGACGGAAAAGATAATGATTGTGACAGCATTACGGATGAATATGAAGCTGGTGATTCGTGGTGTGATGGAAAGATTGATGATGTTTTGATAGAAGCAAGCTCAAGGAGAATCGGTGTTGGCGGCGCGGTTGCAACCGCAACAATTAACGGAGGCGTTGTTACGTCTGTTGCTGTTATTAGTGGCGGATCTGGCTACACTTCTTCTCCTGTTGTATCCATAACCGACGGAGACGGATCCGGCGCGGTTGCAACCGCGGTATTGACTGGCGGTGTAATCACAAGCTTTAGTGTTACTAATGGCGGATCTGGCTACACTTCTTCTCCCGCAGTGGCTATAACCGAAGGCAATCTATTGAATTTTTTAACTCCAGTTGACTATGATATATATGATATAGATGTCAGCCAAGCTCCTAATGATTTTACTTTATCGGCTGTGATCAGTGATGAGTTCGGCATATTTCAAACTTTGATCGAATGGACAACGGATAATTGGGGGACAACAAATAATATTGTTTGCAACAGCACTGGGGTTTGTAAGGCGTGCGTTATCGGAGGAACCTGTAGTGATGATATTATAGACCCTTCTTCTTTAGTGGCTGATACGGTTTTGACTTATAGAGCTTGCGCGTGGGATAATAATAACAATAAAACTTGTTCAAACGACTATAGTTTTGTCATTTTGAATTCGAATTCAACTCCATGGCTTACCGAGCCTGAAGCTATAGTTCCTAATTTTTGCGATAATGGTCTTGAATATATATTAAGCTGGAAATTTAATGATGATGATATTCTTGATAAGCAAAGTTATTACGAAGTGCAAGTAAAAGAAGATAATAATGATTTTACAACTGGTCCTTTTGTTATTAATTTATTAAAATATGTTACTGTTGATAATGCCAGTTTTTCTTATCATCCGATTATAAATGGTGAAAATCTAGAATATGGAGAAAAAGAATATTATTGGCGAGTAAGAGTCACAGATAATAAAACCGGAGGATACGCGAAGACTTCTGAATGGGTTGAAGGCGATTTATTTACCACTCCCGTTTATAAGCTTCCTCAGATTGAATTTTCCGCCAACAATTTAGACTTAGGCGGTAATCCAGATAAAGATTGTTTTTTGGAAGAATGTAATTTTGGGGAAGATATAGTTTTTCACGATGACACCGCCCTTTTTGCCAGTTGCAATAGTTCAAGTGATAAGCAATGTTTAAGCGTAGATGCTGCCAAATGTGATGTCAGTGAAGGACAATGCGTTTCTTGTTCAGATAATTCTGAGTGTTCTAAATTTAATTCTCTTCCAAATATCCATTATTCTTGTATTGCTGGAATATGCGAGATTTTCGGTTCTTGCGCCAGTGATGATGATTGTAAGTCCGTGGATACCGCAAAATGCGACAGTTCTGCGTGCGTAGCTTGTGATACGGACTTGCAATGCGCGCAATTTACCATTGAAGATGAATATGGCAATGACATCGGATATATCTGTAATGCTGGAAAGTGCGAATTTCCAAACCACAGAACGTGGGATTTTTACAGTTATGGTGTTATAGGAAGCACATACCCCGATCCAATAAATAATTATGTTGAATCTGTTTATAACAATTATGATGTTATTTTAAAAATAACGGATATTACTGGTGAATATTGCGCAAAATCTAATAATATAAAACTTGGAGGAGACCTTTATCCAAAATGGAATGAAGTTTCATCATCTAACTAAGAAATATGAAATTTAAATATAAAGCAATATCTATAAGCGGAGTTGAACAAGTTGGAAAAATTGAAGCTGGTAGCAGAAAAAGAGCGATAGAATTGTTGCAAAAACACAAACTTGTTATTATCTCAATAGAAGAAATAAAAGAGTTAATTTCTTTTAAATTTCTTTCGTCGTTTTTTCACAGAGTCAGCAATAAAAAAATAGTGATTTTTTCAAAGGAGCTTTCTATTCTTCTTATGGCGGGGGTGTCGCTAGCGGAATCTTTAAAGATACAATATGATCAAGAGGAAAACCCATATTTTAAAGAACAAATTTTTAAGATTTCAAATATGGTTGAGGATGGAGTTCCATTTTCAACCGCTTTATCTAAATTTCCAAATATTTTTTCTGATTTTTTTGTTAATATAGTTAAGTCAGGCGAAGCGTCTGGAAAAATGCAAGAGTCTCTTTTGCATTTGTCGGATTATATAGAAAAACAATATCTTTTAACCAGTAAAGTAAAAAGCGCCTTAATGTATCCTGCTATTATTTTAGGAGGATTTGCTTTAGTAGGAATAGGCATGATGGCCTTTGTCGTCCCGCAGCTAATTGGTATTTTTGAAGGAAGCGATCAAGAGCTTCCTTTGCCTACAAAAATCTTGATTTTTGTTAGTGATTTTATGCAGCATAATATTATTTTAATTGCGATAGGACTTTGTGTTCTGGGATATATTATAAAAAAATATGTTCAAACCTCAAAAGGAAGATCAAGAATAGACGTTCTCGTCTTAAAAATTCCGCAGTTTAGTCCTATTTTTAAAAAGTTTTATGTCGCGCGTTTCGCGGAGAATCTTTCAATGCTTATCTCCAGTGGAATTCCTATAATAAATGCTTTACAAATCTCCGGAGATGTTGTCGGAAACAGCGTGTATAGAAAAATAATTTATAACAGTGTCGACGAAGTAAAAATAGGAGGGTCTATAGCATATTCTTTCGAAAGAAGCGATCAACTACCTGTTCTCGTGCCAAAAATGATAAGAGTCGGAGAGAAAACAGGAAAGTTGGACCTAGTATTAAATGATATAGCAAAATTTTATACTAAAGAAGTTGATATTGCCATTGACCGTTTGACTGCGATCATTGAACCAATTATGATATTTGTTCTTGGTGGAGCGGTTGCGATTCTTGTTGCGTCTATCCTGATGCCAATTTACCAAATGACAACGATGATATAAATTCATATTAACATTTTAACATACTAACAATAATTATGTTAATATGTTAATATGTTAATATGTTAAAATGAACAATAAGGGTTTTACGATAATTGAATTAATTGTAGTAATGGCTATTATTAGTATAATCGCTGCTTTGATTGTGCCTTCTTATAATAAGGCCAGGAATAATAAGGACCTGCTTTTAGGAAGAGAGCAGGTTTTGGGTGACATAAGAATGGCGCAGAATTATTCTTTTAACACTTTGAAATTTGGAGCGATATTTCCAGAAGGTGGATATGGAGTTCATTTTAATATTGGCGATCCCCAAAAATATATAATTTTTGCGGATATAGATTCGGATCAAGAATATGGCGCAGGAGAGCAATTTCAAGAATTAGAACTGGGCAGAAGCGTAGAAATATCATCTTTAGAAATTGAAGATGCTTTAGCGAATGTAATTTCTGTAAATTCTGTAGATTTAGTCTTTAAGCCTCCTTATGGCAAAGTGTTTATAAAATCTGGTTTGAATTTTTATGTAAAATTAGAGATTGAGATTAAAAACGATGATGGTGAAACTAGAATGATTAAAGTGGAAGATTCTGGACTGATAAATTGATTTTTACTTAATAATTTATATAGGATGAAATTTAGAGTTAATCAATATTCAAAAATAATAAATTTATTTTCTACTAATGAAAAAAACGGTTTTAGCTTGCTTGAAGTTATTTTTTCAATTGGCATAATTACCGTTGGTATTGTTTCTATCCTAACTCTTTTTAGCTATAATCTAAAAGCAGAAATAAATAATAAAAATAAGCTAATCGCTATTTATCTTGCTCAGGAATCCATTGAGATTGTAAGGCAAAATAGGGATAATGTTTGGTTTGGCAGTATTGGCGATGGCGATGGCGAATTTTTAGATGAAACAGAATTTTCAGATAATATGGGAGTTTCTGTAGTTCCCGTACAGCAAAACGATCCCAGAAAGGGATGGGAAATTAATATACTCGCTAACAATGATTATAAAAAGGTTTATATTAATAATGGGTATTATCTACAAAAAAACACTAGCGCTCCAGTAGCTTGGGAAGAAACTGGTTTTGAAAGATATCTTGAAATAGATAACAGCGCGGTCGGTCTAGTTGCTCCCGGATGCGATATTAATAGTTGCGCGAGAATAATTTCTCACGTATTGTTTAATGGAACGGAAATCGTTACTGTTACAGCGTATCTTTATGATGATTGGTATTAAGTTTATATTTTTTCATTTTAATTCTTGTTGTTTTATAAAAAGATATTTAAAATTAATAATTCAAAACATGTTCTCAAAAGGCATTTGGGATTCAAAATATAATAACAATGGTTTTACGCTAATAGAAATTCTTGTATCTCTTGCTTTGTTTTCTTTAGTTATTTCTATAACAGTCGGCATATTTATAGTCGGAAGCGGTTCTCAAAGGAAAATCATAGAACTTTATACAGTGCAAAGAGAAGCAAGCTATATTATGGAAACAGTTTCTCGGGAACTTAGGATGGCAATTGCAATATGCGACAACGGAGAGATTGAATGCGGCGCGAGAGAAGATCAGCAGAATAATGCTAATCATGATATAGAATTTAAAAATTATAATGGAGATTGGATAAAGTATTGCTTAGCTGATATTAATAATAATTGCGGCAATGGCGCAGGATTTGAATATTTTTCGCGGGACGGAAGTCGTATTAGTTCACCAGATGTAAAAATAGAAAATTTGATATTTTATGTTTCGGAAGATTTTAATCAAACTCAACCTCTCATTACTATAGTTTTGAAGGTGAAATCAAGGGGAAAATATGGCACAAATGTCGTTTTGCAAGACAGTGTCTCTTTGAGAATATATAACTAACAGTATTATGGAAAATAAAATTTTAAAAATTATAAAAAATGAAGATGGCCAAGTCGCGTTTTTTATTGTTTTTATCATAATGTCTTTATTGCTGTTTATAAGTTTATTTTTAACTAATATGACAGTAAAACAAACAAAAATTACAAGGAATACTTTTCATTCCATTCAAGCTTATTACTTGGCTGATATGGGGACAGAGCGTGTTTTGTGGGGCTTGAGATCAACTGCGGGAGATTTGGATATTATTAATTTTCCGAACGCGGGTGATAATATTTATTCTCAAAATATAAATAATTTGACGGGAGCCGCTACTTCAGCTGGTTTTTATCAGGCAATAAGAGTGGATCCCATAGGAACTTTGAATATAAAAATATCTGGAGA
>DAOWDS010000060.1 GCA_030638895.1 Candidatus Moraniibacteriota bacterium
ATTGTTGCCAAAAAAGGAAGTCCTCTTGTAATTGGCGTTGGAGATGGTGAATATTTTGTGGCATCTGACGCATCGGCGCTTGTAGGTTATACCGACAGAGTTATCTATCTTGATGACAATGAAATGGGCATTATTGAGAAAGATAAATATAAAATTATTTCCATATCTGACAATAATCAAATTCATAAAAAGCATTGCAAAATTGATTTTGATGTTTGTAAAATTCAAAAAGAAGGTCATAAATATTTTTTATTGAAAGAAATTTTTGAGGGTCCAGAAGTCGTTAAAAATTCAATAAGAGGAAGAATAATTTCTGAGAAAGGTTTGGTTAAATTGGGCGGCTTGGAAGTTATTGATCAAAAAAGGTTGCGTAATATAAATCGGATTATTATTATTGCCTGTGGAACTGCAAATTATGCAGGTAGGGTTGGAGAATATATGATTGAAGAATATGCTGGAATTCCAGTTGAAGTAGAAATTGGAAGTGAATTTAGATACAGAAAACCAATTATTGATGAAAAAACAGCAATTCTTGCAATTAGTCAATCTGGAGAAACTGCAGATACAATCGCATCACTACAAGAAGCAAAAAGAAAAGGCGCCTTGTCTTTAGGTATTGTGAATACTGTTGGAAGTACAATTGCAAGAGAAACTGAAGCGGGAGTTTATAATCATGCCGGACCTGAAATTTCTGTTGCGTCAACAAAAGCTTTTATATCTCAAATTATAGTTCTTGCTCTTTTAACGGTTTATATGGGAAGAACAAGAGAAATGTCTATGGTAACTGGAAAGAGAATAACTGATGAAATAAAAAAACTTCCAAGATTGATGAAAGAAGTTTTAGATACAAAATAAGATATAAAGAAATTAGCAAAAAAATATTCAAAATACAATAATTTTCTATATTTAGGAAGAAAATATAATTATCCGATTGCGAATGAAGGCGCTCTAAAACTCAAAGAAGTCGCATATAAAATTCATGCGGAAAGTTATGCTGGAGGTGAAATGAAGCATGGTCCAATCGCAATGATTGATGAAAATTTTCCTTGTTTTTTTATTGCGCCATCTGATAGTGTCTATGAAAAAATGTGGAGTAATATGGAAGAAGTAAAAGCAAGAAACGGAAAAATTATTGCCATTGCGACTATTGGTAATAATGATATACAAGATTTAGCTGATGATGTGATTTATATCCCAAAAACATTAGAAATGCTGACTCCAATTTTGACAGCCATTCCTCTTCATCTTTTTGCGGCATATATGGGTATTGAATTCGGTCTTGATGTTGATAAACCCAGAAACTTGGCAAAAAGCGTGACGGTGGAGTAAAAATCATTTCAACATATAATCATTTTAACAATTTATGCTTTATTGCAGGAGACACTAAACTAACACCGTATGGAGCCAACAAAGTTATAATAAATAAGTATAGCCTCTTTTTCACGACCGTGAAAAAGAGGCTATACTTATTATTTGTTATAGTAAATTATTACGCATCAATCCTCTGAATATCCGCGCCTAGATTTTGCAATCTTTTTTCAATATTTTCATAACCTCTGTCAACTTGATCGATTTTATCAATAACGCTTTTCCCTTTGGCAAGTAACGCGGCAATTATAAGGGTGGCGCCTGCGCGAAGATCAAAGCTAGTAATGTCTTGTCCATATAAAGAAGTTGGCCCGGTAATCAATGCTCGGTGCGGGTCACAGATAATAGCATCAGCTCCCATTTTATTTAGCTCATTTATATAAGCAAATCGCCCTTCATACATAGTATCATGAATAAGTGTCGTTCCTTCTGTCTGCGTTGCCAAAACTGCGAATGGCGCCTGTAAATCCGTTGGAATTCCAGGATAAGTTCTGGTTTCTATTTTTTTAATTATGTTAAATTTTAATACTGGTTTAATAAACAATTGATTATTTTTTACTTTAATGTTGGCGCCGATTTCTTTTAGTTTTTCTAGAACTAAATCAAGTTCACAAGCATTAATATTATTGATTTCTACATTACCTTTTGTGACAACAGCAGCGATTGCGAAAGTTCCCGCTTCAATTGGATCTGGAATTATTGTATGTTCTGTTCCGTGCAATTTTTTTACTCCCTCTATTTGAATAGTGTGTATGCCAAGACCTTTTATTTTTGCTCCCATTTTTATTAAAAATCTGGCAAGATCTTGTACATGCGGTTCAATGGCGGCAATTTTTATCGTAGTTGTTCCTTCTGCTAAAGTAGCGGCCATCATTAAATTTTCAGTCGCCGTAACAGAAAATTCCCTAAGAACCACCGTCCTGCCTATTAGTTTATTAGCTTCAAAATAATAAAATCCGTTTTCAGAAATAATTTTTGCTCCCAAAGCCTCAAGCGCGTCAAAATGGATTCCAATTGGTCTTGCGCCGATTATACAGCCTCCAGGCTGTTTTATTTTAAACTTTCCAAATCTGGCAAGTATGCTTCCTAAAAGCAAAATTGAAGATCTCATGTGTCCTACAATTTTAAAATTCATTTTTTCAGGATCAACATTGTCACCAGCCCTTATTCTAAGCTTTCTTTTTTCTATCCATTCAGTTTCAACTCCCATGCTCTCAAGAAGCTCTACCATTTTTAAAACATCAACAATTAATGGAATATTATCTATTATACATTCCTCTTTTGTTAAGAGACATGCTGAAAGAATAGGCGTCGTAGCGTTTTTTGATCCCATTACATCTATTTTCCCATTAAGCGGTTTTCCTCCATTTATAATAAATTTTTGCATATATTAATAAATTATTAAATGGCTAACAGATTGTCAAAAACATCCTTTTTGCTTTTAACAGTTTAATGATATAATAGATTTGAGATAATTACAAGAGAAAACTAATTTAATCCTATGAAAGTATTATTAACAGGCGGAGGAACTGGAGGGCATATTATGCCTATTCTAGCGGTTATAAAAAAATTGAAAAATGAAAATGTTGACTTTTTGTTTATTGGTCCGAAAAGTAACTTTAATAAAATCATTAAAAAGGAAGGCGTAAAAGTAAAAACAATAAATGCTGGGAAGCTAAGAAGATATCTTTCAATAAAAAATTTATTTGACACAATTAAAATTCCAATTGGCTTTATACAATCGCTATACATTATTTATAATTATAAGCCTGACATTGTTTTTTCTAAAGGAGGCTATGCAAGTGTTCCTCCTGTTCTTGCTGCTTGGATTTTTCGCATACCAGTTATTACTCATGAATCCGACACAGTGCCAGGTCTTGCAAATAAGATAGTATCAAAATTCGCTAGTAAAATATTCGTTTCTTTTTCTGATTCAAAAAAATATTTTGTTAGCAATAAAATTATTTATACTGGAAATCCAATTAGAGAAGAAATTTTGAATGGAGATAAAAATAAGGCCAAGAAGATTTTTGATTTAAAAGAAAATATTCCAACAATATTAATTTTTGGAGGAAGCCAGGGCGCAAAGAAAATTAATGAAATGGTTTTGAAAATATTACCAAAAGTCTTAGACGGAACTCAGATTATCCATGTGTGCGGAAAAAATAATTACATAGAATTAAAAAATGAAATTGAAAAACTTAATATCAAAAATAAACACAGGTACAAAGTCTATCCATTTTTAACAGACAAATTAAAAGATGCTTATGCGCTATGTAATGTTGTCATATCCAGAGCTGGCGCAAATAGTCTTTCTGAAATAATAGCTTTAGAAAAACCTGGTATTATAATTCCTCTTTCAAGTTCCGCTAATGATCATCAGATGGAAAATGCTAAATTTTTTGCCGAAAAAGGAATGGTGATTTTAATTAAAGAGGAAAATTTAACTGTTGATATTATGATAAAAGAATTGTCTAAAATATTGCGAAAAGACGACTTTAGAGCTAATATGATAAGAAAGATGAACAAACATAATTCTGGCGAAAAAAATGCCGTAAATCTTATTGCGGAGAAAATAATTAATTGCGCGAAAATTTAAATACCAGTATTTTAAGAGTCCGATAAATACGCAGAGCCTAATTCGTTTAAATTAAAATAATAAAACAATGAATAAAAAAGTAGTTTGTTTTGGAGGAGGAAGTGCGATGCCAAAAGCAATTTTAGAACCATTGACTAAATATCCAGTTAATATTACATCTATAACTTCTATGGTTGATAATGGCGGATCAACAGGACAATTAAGAAAGGACTTTAGCGTGTTGCCTCCTGGAGATATTAGACGGCACATCCTAGCTTTATCTAAGGCTCCGCAGTGGAAAAAAGATCTTTGGAATTTTCGATTTGGCAGAGAAGAATTTGACGGAGGACATAGGGGACATAATTTTGCCAATGTTTTTATAGCGGGAATTGAGATTAGTTTGAAAGACTACAGTAAAGCACTAGAGATCATTCATAAGTTTATGGAAGTAAGCGACAAAGCATTACCTGCTACAATTGAGCAAACTCAGATTTACGCAAAACTAGAAAATGGCGAAGTAATAAAAGGAGAAGATGAAATAGATGTTCCGCAAAAACATAATCCAAATTTAAAAATTAAAAGAGTTTATCTAAAACCGGAAGTAAAGGCCTATCAGCCGTCTTTAGAAACAATTATTGAAGCTGATTTAATCATTATTGGCCCTGGAGATCTATATTCTTCAACTATTCCTTGCTTATTAATGAAAGGAATGAAAGAAGCATTTAAAAAAACAAAAGCTAAAAAAATATTTGTCTGTAATACGATGACAAAACTTGGAGAAACAAATGATTTTTCCGTTTTAGGCTTTGCTAATGAAATAGAAAAATATATGGGCTGTTCTTTGGATTTTGTAATTTATAACACTGAAATACCGCCAAAAGAAAGAATTAAAGAATATAAAAATAAAGAATCTGGAATTTTAAAAACTGTAAAAGTTGATGAGAAATTAGATAATGAAAAATTTATTAGTAGTAATATTCTAATCAAAAAAGGTCCAGTAGTTTATAATCCTGAAAAATTAGTTAAGATAATAATGACGTTGATTTAAAATTAAGTATAGAGGTTTTAAGCCTCGCTATCTCCAAATTCAAAGAGTTAGATGTTGCGCGGAAATTTCAAATCATACTTATATAAAACTTCCTAATTATATAAAAACCATTATGCAAAAAACCCTAACAAGCTCAAAAACTCAAAGAAAGACAACTGCCTTTTTTCTTGCTTTCGTCCTCATCTTTCAAACCATAACAGGAGTCTTTTTGCCTGTAAAAGTTTCCTTCAATG